>JAAHIA010000579.1 GCA_010671975.1 Leptolyngbya sp. SIO4C1
TAAAAAAAACTGTAAGCGATGATTTTTAAAGTTGAAACTTTTCAAGCTCTGAAGAGATATTTCAGCGCAAAAATCAGGCTTTTTTGAAAGCTTGATTTTCTGCTTTAATTGCTTCTAGTATTTCCAAGTCAAGTTTTCCAGACTATTTCTGGCTCTCCTGCGGATATTTTTGCAGATCCATTGCGCTCATAGGGCTTGTTAGGCCGAAGATTAGCTCGATGCCTGTTGGCAACGATACCAATCGTATTAACCTGACTGAGTACGGTCATTGCTTGGGTCAAGTCGGCCTGCGTAATGCGATCTAACCGGCTGACTAGTAGCGAGGCTTGACACATGGAGGCCAGCTGTAGCCCGTCAGCTAGTCCTGAGATGACCGGCGCATCAACAATGACTAGATCGTATTTGGTTTCCGCTTTTTCTATCAGCTGTCGCATCTGCAGAGAGCTAAGCAGTCTCAGCGGATCTTCAGGCACAGCCCCAGCCAGTAAGACATCAATGCTGGTGTCTGAGAAGGGTAGTGAAATGGGAGAAATTCTCAGCTGGTTAGCCTGATTCGGCTGTAGCTGTGTGGAAAGGCCTTCTTCATTGGGTAGGCTCAGCCGCTGATGCAGAGACGGATGACGCAGGTTAGCGTCAATCAGTAGCACTCGCTGGTGCGATCGCGCCGCGCTCATGGCTAGCCCAATCGACAGCGTTGTCTTGCCTTCTTCGACCAGGGCAGAGGTCACCATCAGCGAAGACAGCGGCTGCGAGCTGGTGAGTTGAATAGTTTTATAGATTAAATCAACCGCATCGCGAAACGGCTCCCACTGGCTGAGCGAGAATGAGTCAGCTGGGGCATGTTCGGCATCTAAGATAGTCAGTAAGGTGCCTGACTTGACTGCAGGAATTTCTGGAATCACGCCCAGCAGCGGCAGCGGTGCCTGTTTCTTTAGCTCGTCTGAGGTTCGCACCACGTTGTCAATTGCCTCTCGGCCAAAAGCCAGCGCTCCACCCACGAAGGCACCGGCTACTAACCCGAGCAGCAGATTTTGCTTAGGCTGTGGCGCAATCTTGTTACCCGGCTGCGGAGCTTCCACAATGTCCCAGCTAAAGCCACCTTGAGCCAGCTCATTGCTCAGCTCCTGGCGAATTTGCAGCAGCTGCTCTAGCGACTGCTGCTGAATCTCAATCTCAGGCTGAATGCTGTCATATTCTTCGATCAAGGTCGGAAACTTACTAAAGTTGGCCTGCAGCTGCTGCACGGCCTCGTCTAAACCTGCCTGCTGCGCTTCGAGCCCTTGTAAACGCACCTGAGCATTCACCAGTTCAGCGACTAGGCCCAAATCAATCTCGCTCATCTGGCCCTCTGTTAGCAGCGCCGATTCATCTAGACTAATCTGACCAGGCACTTCGCCCAGTACCCGTTTAACCTCTTCCTGCAGCAGCAGCAGCTGACGCTGACGCTGGCTTCTTAAGTCTTGTACGCCGGGGTCAGCCTCTGCGTAAAGGGCTAGCCGCTCCTGCAGTGCCAGCTCCGTTTCTTGCAGCGTATTCAATAGCTCCTGATAGCGAGACGATTGACTTAATCGCGAGGAAATGAGCGCAGCTTGAGGATCGGCGTTGAGCTGATTCTGCAGCGCGCTATATTGAGCCTGAGCTTCTAAATACTGATTGCTCACCTCGATGCGATCCTGGTTAAGCTCCATCAAAGAGTCTGCGACCGTCAGCGACTGCTGTTCTGGATCAATCAAGTTCTCGGTTTGGCGAAACTGCTTCAGCGCTTGACGAGAGTCAGCAAGGCTGTCTCCGACTTCTGAAATTTGCTGATTGACCAAGGTCAGACCTTCCTCGAGACGGCGATCCTGCTGATCTTCGTTGTAGCTTAAATAGACCGCGCCAAGAGCTTCTAAAAAGGACTGAGCTAAGGCCGGATCGGCTGCTTTGAAGGTTGCCTCAAAAATTCTTGTCTCTGTATCATCTTCAATCACCTGAGAGAGCGTTAGCGCGCTTTGCAAGCCGCTCACACATTCGGCGAGTTCTTCTGTTTCACTGCAGAGCTCAGGATAGCTCTCCTGCAATCTTTCAACGGCCTGCTCAATAAAGGTCGTACTCCGCATCAGATTGAGCTGTGTAGCATAGTCTGCCTGAGATCGAGAGGAAAGGTTATCCTCTTCTCCCGTAATGTCCACCGTTTGCCGGTAGTTGGGCTCAATCAGCAGCTGCATTGAGCTGCGGTAGACCGGTTCTGCTTTGAGGGTCAAGAAAACGGCTGCTCCTAGTCCGCCTAAAATGCCGCCGCTTAGCCAGACAAAGCGCCGCACCAGTATGCCCAGCAGCTGACCATACCCAAACTCAGGTTCATCTACGGTAGGTGGGATTTGAGCTGTCTGCATACCTCTGCGTCCTTACTAGATCTCAAGCCTATCTGGCAGCGTCTATGCCAAATAGGTCACCATCTGAGTATGTTCCTACAGCTGCGCCTTGCTCGCCGTAAAATTTCTCAATAATGGTCATAACTTTGTTAAAAAAGACTTCTTCTGTGAAATTTTTAAGCACATGTTCACGAATCTGGACATAGTCCCAGTCGATGGTGCTAGCGCTTAGCAAGGCCTGATGTAGCGACTCTGGCGACTGCCGGTTAAAGAAAACGCCAGTTTTACCAGGCACCA
>JAAHIA010000058.1 GCA_010671975.1 Leptolyngbya sp. SIO4C1
GTCGCCCGGCGAATAGACGGAAATCATTATCGTCAGACAGTATTTCAACTGGCCCACAGTCAATCGTTAGAAACTTAAAGGGTTGGTGATGAAGCTTTACACAGCAGCTTGTTGTGCATCACCATGTTCTCTCAGCGATCTTCTACTCCCCGTTCAGCTATGGAAAGCGAACTGCCAGATCCCAATCAAGGTCAGCGAGCCCTGGCAGCGATTGTGGTAACCGACGCAGTTGGCTTTAGCGCTCGGATGTCCGTAGATGAGGAAAAAACGCTGCGGCTGATTCGCCGAGATTTGAAGCTGATGGCCCAGCTCTGTAAGCAGTTTGAGGGGCGAGTGCTGAAATCGACCGGCGACGGTCTGCTGATGTATTTTGTCAGCGCGGTTCAGTCTGTAAGCTGCGCGATCGCAATTCAGACCTCGCTGGCGCACGCGGCGGCTAAGTCAAAGGAGCCGCTGCTGCATCGAATTGGCATTCATCTAGGCGACGTCTTTTTTAGCCAGTCTGACGTGATGGGCAACGGGGTGAATATTGCCGCTCGGTTAGAAACGCAGGCCAAGCCGGGCGGCATCTGTCTGTCGCAGGTCGTCTATGACGTGGTGCGATCGCGCCTAACTCTCAACGCCACGCCCACCGGTCCACTGCAGCTCAAAAATATTCAAGAGCCCGTGTCTGCCTACCACATTTCTATTGGGCCAGCGAGGACAGCACGGGCTGCAGCCAACGCTCGACCGGCTAAGGTCTCAACCAGTCAAGCGCCGCTGCCGGTTGGGGCCAAGGTTGCCGGGCGCTATCGGGTAAAAACGGTGCTGGGGCAGGGCGGCTTTGGCATTTCTTATCTGGTAGAAGACAGCCAGCGCTTTAATGAATGCTGCGTGCTCAAAGAGTTTCGCCCCATCCACGACAGTGGCAAGGCGCTGCAAAAGGCGGTCAGCCTGTTTAAGCGAGAGGCCAAAACGCTCTATCAGATTGACCATCCGCAGATTCCCAAGTTTTTAGCCTGCTTTACTCAGGCGCAGCGGCTGTTTATCGTCATCGAATACATCGATGGGGTCAACTACCTGAATCTGATGCAGCAGCGCAAGCGCAGGGATCGGCTGTTTAGTGAAGCCGAAATGGTTCCCTGGCTGATGCAGATGCTGCAGGTGCTGGACTATCTACACAGGCTCAACATTTTGCACCGCGATATCTCGCCTGAGAACGTGATGTATTCGCAGACGCGCCAGCGCCCGGTGCTGATTGACTTTGGTCTAGTCAACGACGCGGTCAACGACATGCTAGAGGCCGACGAACCTGGGCAGCCGAACCGCTCAGCCACCGTGGCTGGGAAGTTCGGCTACTCACCGCCCGAGCAAATGCGGCTGGGCAAATGCTACCCCTGCAGCGATCTCTACTCGCTGGGCGTCACCGTGCTCGTGCTGATGACCGGCCAGCATCCTCGCGACCTGATGGATCGCGACTCGCTAGAATGGCGCTGGCAGGGTCAGCTACCGGCAGGACCGGCCTTTAAGCAAATTTTGGCGCAGCTGACGCAGCCCATGCCCAAGGCGCGCTATCAGTCTGCCAAAGCCGCGATCGCGGCCCTTTGCGCCGCTTTTCCCACGCAGGCAGACGCTGCCGAAATGCTGCAGATATCAGCGGTTCCCGCTGCTGTCGTCAGCCCCACGACGCTGATTGACGATCCGCAGTTTATGCAGCAGTGCCGCGAAGAGCTCAGCCGCTGCATTGGCCCGATGGCCGACGTGGTGATTCGAGAAACGCTGGACCAACATCCGCAAGCCAGTCCGCAGGAGCTAGTGCAGCAAATCGCAGCGCAGCTCTCTCAGGCCGATCAGGCCGAAGCCTTTCTGCAGCAGATGCAGCCATCTCTATCGGCGTTGGCGGCCACCCATCTCAGCAGCAATTCGACCGCCCTGCAGTCGGGCGACAGCACCACCACGCCTGACGAGGCTGAAATCAGCCCAGAATTTCTCAGCCGCTGTCGTCAGGTATTGACCCGCTGCATCGGCCCGATGGCCGATCTAGTGATTGAAGAAATGCTCGCCCTGCACCCCCACCTGTCTGCGTCGGCGCTGGTGCAGCAGCTATCAGCTGAGATTCCAGATGCTCAAAAGGCGCAGGAGTTTAGGCGAGAGATGCAGGGCTAGGCAGCTACTCTACTGTTACCGACTTAGCTAGATTGCGCGGTTGATCCACATCAAGCCCGCGCCGCGCCGCAATATGATATGACAGCAGCTGCAGCGGAATTACCGTCAGCAGGGGCGATATCAGCTCGTCCACTACCGGCACCGGCAGCAGCGAATCAAACGTTTCTTCGGCTTCTGGATCGTTCATCGGCACCACGCCAATCAGCTGAGCATCGCGCGCTTTAGCCTCTTGAGCATTTGAAAGCACCTTCTCATAGACCGGGCCGGGCATAGCGATCGCCACCACCGGCACCTTGGCATCTAATAGCGCAATCGGGCCGTGCTTCATTTCACCGGCCGGATAGCCCTCGGCGTGAATGTAGCTGATTTCTTTCAGCTTGAGCGCGCCTTCTAGAGCAATCGGATAGTTGAGGCCGCGACCAACGAAGATAAAATCTTGCGTGTCTACGAAGTCGTGAGCCAGCTCCTCAATGTAGCGCTCTTGGCTTTCTAGCACCAGCTCCATCTGCGCTGGCAGCTGCCGCAGCCCGTCTAAGATGGCCTCGATCTGATCCAGCGACAGGGTCTGACGCTGATAGGCGAGCTCTAACGCCAAAAAGTAAAAGGCCATCAGCTGTGCAGTAAAAGTCTTGGTGGCGGCTACGCCAATCTCAATGCCGGCATGGGTGTCAATGATATCGGCCACCAGGCGACCTAGCGAGCTCTCAGGTCGGTTAGTAATGCCCAGCATCCTCGGCTGATAGGCGGCTGTCCCGCTCTGGGTGCGGCGCGTCTGCTCCATCTCAAGGGCTGCTAGCGTATCGGCGGTTTCACCCGACTGCGTCACGCCAATCGTCAGCGTGTTGGGCATCAGCGGCGCCGGGGAGTAGCGAAACTCAGACGCATATTGCACAAACGTTGGGATGCCGGCCAGCTGCTCTAGCAGATACTTACCCACCAGGCTGGCGTGCCAGCTGGTGCCGCAGGCAACAATCTGAATGTGCTGAAGGGCTTGCAGCAGCGGAGCCGCAAGCCCTAGCCGCACTGGTGAATAGCCGCTGTCAGTTTGCCAGTCAACATTGAGATAGGCCTCAAGGCAGGCGCGCACTACGCCCGGCTGCTCGTAGATTTCCTTCAGCATGAAATGCTTGAACCCCTGCTTCTCGACCATGATGGGGTTCCAGTTCAGCGTGATTGGATGCTTCTTCAATCGATGCCCGCTGAAGTCATAGATCGAAGCACCCAGCGGCGTTAGCAGCGCCAGCTCGCCATTTTCTAGCGGCAGCACCGCGCGCGTGTGGGGCACAATCGCTGGCGTATCCGAAGCGCAAAAGAATTCACCTTGACCAAAGCCAATCGCCAGCGGTGCCTGCTGTCGCACCACAATCAGCTCATCCGGGTAGTCGGCATTCACCACCGCTAGGGCAAAGGCCCCCTGCAGCTGATTGACGCTCTGCCGCACCGCTTCTAAGAACAGGGATTGACCGCTGAGCGCGCCCTCGGTCGGCTCGGCCAAAAATTCAGCAATCAAATGCGGAATCACCTCAGTATCAGTATCGGAGCGAAAGCTGTGGCCTTTAGCCTTGAGCTTTTCTCGCAGGTCGCGATAGTTTTCAATAATGCCGTTTTGCACGACGGCAATCCGCGCCTGAGTGTCTGTATGCGGATGGGCATTGTGCTCTTCGGGCTTGCCGTGAGTGGCCCAGCGGGTATGGCCGATGCCCACCCGAGCCGGATCTTCAAGGCCATTTAGCTTTTGTCTGAGATTTTGCAGCTTGCCTTTGGCTCGCACGCGGGTCAGCTGCCCTTCGCTGATAGTGGCTACCCCGGCAGAGTCATAGCCTCGGTATTCCAGCTTTTGCAGCCCTTCAATCAAAATGCTATGGGCCGCCCTTGTTCCGATGTAGCCAACGATGCCGCACATACTGCTCTCCTCAGCCTAAGCCTCAATGCTTCAACAATGCTTCAATAGTAGACGGGCAAACCAGTGCCCCAATGGACAGATAGCCGGCGCCCAGATTGATGGATAGGATATATCTTGCCCGCAATTCCTACCAATGTCGATGTGACAAGAAAAAATCAGGCTGTTGACAGCCTGATTTCAACACATGGAAACGCTTCGAGAGATAGTCTTGGCAAGACAGGCATCAGCGCGCTATTTGGCAACCGTCAAGCTGAAAGACTGCTGGACTTACTCTATCAAGCGTTACGCTAAGAAATATGTATTAAAAGACACGACACGACAGATTTGTGCAGATTTGTTAGCTAAGAATTTGACTGGCCTAGCCGCTTTTGCCACTCTGCCTCTAGCCGGTCGCGCTGCTCGTACTCTTGCTCTAGCAGATCGGTCTCGGTGCTGTAGATAGCCTCTTCTCGCCGCAGTACGGTTTCTGCCGCGTAGCGCTGAGCATAGGCCAGCTTTTGCTGTAGGGCATCATCAGCGTTTGCCAGCGCGATCGCGCGCATTTCTCGCTGCCGATTGCGCTGCTCAATCTTTTGATTCTGCCGCTTCAGCCAAAAGTAGCGTACCAGCGGAATCGCTAGAAAAGCGGCTCCATAGGCCCATAAGAACCAGTAAATAGACTGCACAAAGGCGATAAAGCTGCCTGATTGAGCCACCATCTCTGGGTTCTGCAGCAGGTTACCCAGCACGATAGCGGCCACAAAGTTAGCGATACCAAGCCCGACTGCAATCGTCACCTGATCGGAGGTGGCCGCCGTAAAGCGGCGACGGGTCTCCTGTAAAAAGCCGCCCGCTGACAGTCGCTTTTGCTGCGTCGCCGTCACCTGCAGCTCAGGAAAATAATAGACCAGCTCGCCTTCAGGGCTCACCTGAGGCTGCCCGTTAAAGCGCGAGAGCGCCGACAGCATATAGTCTTCGTACTCAGCTGACCAGCCGCTACCTAGGTCGTCGAGATAGGGGGCAATTTGCTCGGCCGTCACCGCGCCGCGATGGCTGCGAATCACCGCCGCGATCGCGCTCCAGCGGCGCTCCTCTAAATCGGCGTTAGGGTCGCCATCGCCAAACAGAAAGGAAAAAATTGCCTCTAAGAAATTTAGCTCGCTGCGCTCTCGGCCCGAGCGCGATCGCAGCTGGGTGCGACGGCGGCGCCCGTAGTCAAAATCAAACCAGTAGAACCAGGTGGGGCTAATCCAGAGTCTGGGCATGTAGCCGCCACCCCGGCGATTGCCGTCTTGATTCTGCTGCGCCGCTATCTGCAAAGCAATAATTGCCGCAATCATGATCACAATCGAGGCAATCAGCACGATACCAAACGAGATTCGAATCAGGTAAAACAGAACCTGCCAAACCCGCTCCCAGGCAGCTTTAACTCGCAGCTGCCAGTACTTATTGCGCAAGGTGCCGCGCAGATTGCGGGAAAACTCATAGGCAATATCGCCGGACTCAGCCACCTGCATGTGCGCCTGAGTATCTGCGGCTAGCGCCAGCAGACCCTGCTGTGCCTGCGCTAAGTCTAGCCCGGTCTGGGCCGCAACGTCGCCCACAGTCACTCGGTACTGCTGGGCTTCTACGGCTTTGATAATGTCGTCATTGAACTGCATCATGCTTGGCACTGCTCTCTACCCTCTAGTATAGAAAGCCAATCGGGTCGCTGTAGGGCGGTCAGGGTTCGGGTTGCCCCTGACGATAGCCTCCGGTCGACTAGTAAGGCCGATAGACAAAGGTCTGCGCAGGGACTCAGCCCCACCCAGGCCAGAGCAGCTAGCGACAGCGCGCGATCGCAGCTGGTTACGAATTTCTGCCGATCACCTGATCTTTGACCGAGTTTAGATTGCTGACCAGCTCTCGACGCGTTTCTGCCTTGAGCAGATAGCGATAGATAAACCAGCCGCTATAGAGCAGACCGATCAGTTCAAGCGTGGGGGCCAGGACTGGAATATCGTTGATTGCGCCCAAAATCGCGAAGGTCATCTTCACTGCGATCAAAGCGCCCAGCACTAGACCAATCACAGTGATTGGACGCTTGTACTCGCTAAAGATGCTCAACAAATAGTCAGGCGTTTCACCCAAGCGATCAAACACCTGCGCTGAAACCCGCTTGACCTGCTCAAAAGCATCTTGAGTATCCGCTTCGAGCGGCTCAGTGTGGGTCCCTTTGACCGTCACCGGCTCTTCTGGCGGTAGCGCAACCGGCTCTTCGGGTGCTGATATGGTCGGCTCTTCTGATGGCCTAATTTCAGTACTCATGATGTTTCGCGAAGAATAACAGCATTTAATGCCGATGGTCCTATAAGTTTTTGCTATCAATAAAAAGATAGCCGCCTAATAGGGCAACCATTGCCTAAACTCTTAGACCCTAAAGCAGAGTTGTGACAAATGCAAGCAATTTTGAGAATTATCATAGCGCCTCTTTTGCAGGCCGATCGACCTCCTTTAGAAAGAGCGGCTTAGTTTCTCTGCTATGCCTGAAACACCGATTGCTAAAGCGTTCTATCAGCTGATAAGGGACCATGTGGGGACAAGTAACCCCAGGCCATCGTCAGCGAAGTCGGCATAGATTTCATGACGTTCTAAAACCGGGCTGAAAGCAGATTAAGACAGCCAATTGAGGCAGGTCTTGAAGGTGAGAAAAATGGCAAGTGATTGAAGCATTGAGTGACGGCTAGCTGAGCGATCGCAGCGGTAACTTTAGCAGTCTTAATATTTTCAGAATATTTATCAAAACTGGCACAAAGCTATCAGAATTCTCCGCTGCGCTACTCTGAAAAGCCCTCCAGAGAATTCAAGGTTTTCCGTAGGCTTTGGGCGTCGATCAAAATTTCGGGATCGCGTCTGCGACAGCTGTTGGCATGGGGGTGAATGCAGCGCTGCCAGCGAATAAACTGACGGGTTTGGCGGTCCCGTCTTGCATCAGAGCTAGTCATAATCTTCTAGATCCCTCCGTAGTGGGGTTAAGTCTTACCTGCGTAGCGCAGCCGCGCTACTCGTATGGTTGATCCCCACCTTCAGACTATCTTGTTAGGCCAGCACTCAGCGCAACTTGGCAGGGTAAGTAACAAAACCTAAACCTGTGGCGGCCCGACGCGCCCGTCTTAAGAGCGGCAGTATTAAAATGAAAAGGCCGATTCAGCGGCATCTGTTGTGTCTCAGGTAAGCCTATCGAACCGCTTTATGGCGAGCTCAAAGGGCTCAAACCCAGTCAGCTCAAACAGCTACGACGGCTCTATCACCAGCATTTGCCAGGTGATCGGCTAACCACGCCAGAATTTGCTCAGCGGCTAGCGGCGGTCAGCACTGAGATCAATCAGCCGGTCTGTGCCTACCTCGATCGGCGCGGTCACGTCATTCGAGTTGGAGTTGGCAGCCCGCGACAGACGCAGATTCCACCTTTAGAGCTGCCGCGCTACGGGGCCGAGCGACTCAGCGGCATTCGCTGTGTGGCGACTCAGCTAAAGCTAGACGCGCCGGCAAACGGGGCGCTGACGGCGATGGCGCTACAGCGGCTCGATGCGCTAGTAGTGCTGACCATGACCGGAAGCGGATTTCAGCGGCGCGGCGGTGGCGCCACCGGCTATATTCGCGATGCCTACGTAGCGCATCTGCTGCCCGATCCGGTAGCGCGCTGGGAGGTGTCAGCACCGCTGTCGCTAGAGCAGCTGGCCCAGCAGGACTTCATTGAGCTCATTGAAGGCTTGGAGTCCGAGTTTCGCCGACTGTTTGTCGCCCAGCAGGTAGATACCGATCACGAGCGGGTGCTGCTAGTTGGGCTGATGACGCAGACAGCCACCCCTGAGCTGTTTGAGCACGGCCTGCAAGAGCTAGCTCGGCTGGTCGAAACGGCTGGCGGAGAAGTTATAGAAACGTTTTATCAAAAGCGATCGCGTCCCCATCCGCAGACGGTACTCGGGGCCGGAAAGATTGAAGAAATTGCGCTCTCGGCTCAGACGCTAGGGGCAAGTTTGGTCGTCTTTGATCGCGATCTATCACCAGCGCAGGTGCGCAACCTAGAGAAGCGAATTGGCGTGCGGGTCGTCGATCGGACCGAAGTCATTCTCGATATTTTTGCGCAGCGGGCAAAGTCGGGAGCAGGCAAGCTGCAGGTAGAGCTGGCTCAGCTAGAGTATCAGCTGCCGCGACTGACCGGACGCGGGCAGGCGATGTCGCGATTAGGCGGCGGTATTGGCACCCGAGGTCCAGGTGAAACCAAGCTAGAGACAGAGCGCCGCGCCATTCAAAAGCGGATTAGTCGGCTGCAGCAGGAGGTCAACCAGCTGCGCGCTCACCGAGCCCGACTGCGGCAGCATCGCCAGCATCAGGACGTACCGTCAGTAGCGGTGGTGGGCTACACCAACGCCGGCAAGTCAACGCTGCTCAACACGCTGACTGACGCTAAAGTCTACGCGGCCGATCAGCTGTTTGCCACGCTTGACCCAACCACGCGACGACTGACGGTGGCCGATCCCAACACGCATCAGCCGCGATCGCTGGTGCTAACTGACACGGTAGGCTTTATCCAAGACCTGCCGGCTTCGCTGATGGACGCATTTCGAGCCACCCTAGAAGAGGTCACTGAGGCCGACGCGCTGCTGCACGTGGTCGATCTCTCCCATCCGGCTTGGCAGGATCAGATTCGCTCAGTGATGGCAATCTTGAAGCAAATGCCCATCACGCCCGGCCCTATCTTGCTGGCCTTCAACAAGCTAGATGAAGTAGATACCGCCACGCTGGACTTTGCCAAAGAAGAATATCCCCAGGCAGTCTTTATCTCAGCCATCAATCGGCTGGGACTCGAGACGCTGCGGCAGCGACTGCTGCAGCTGATTGACTATGCAATCGCGGCCTAGACGCAGCGCGATCGCGGCCTAGCTGCGCTGGCAGCTAGGGCCTAGCACCTTCAGACTGATCCTGCACGACGATTTCTGGGTGCCGTGACCGTAGCCGCTGACGACGTTTCGCCAGAGTTGCGTAGGTTTGCCAGTTTTGGGCCTTTTGATGCAGCTGCGCTTTGAGCATCTTAGCCGCTAGCGCATAGCCACCATCCGCACCATCAATCAGGTGAAAATGGCGATCGCGGCGATCTAGAATCAGACAGGTCATGAGCGCCCGATCTGAAATATGAATACCGTAGGTAAGCTGACCAGCTTTGAGGCGCCGTTCTAAATACTGGACAAGCCGCACAGTCTGCTGCGGACTGCTCGAAATCACCATGCGCAGCACATCGTCAATCTTCTGATAGTCTGAAGCTGCACAGACCGCCTCTTTGTAGCCTCCCCAGTTGACGTCGCCAGCGGTGATCTGCTGTCGCATTAGGCAAGCACCGAGCAGGTTCTCTGCCAGCATCTTGAGTAGATAGATGGCCCGATGCCACCAGCCTGGTCGCGAGCGTGCTTTTAGCTCGGCACTCAGCCGTCGAGCATTAAAAGACAGCTTCAGCTTAGTTATATCTACCGGATGATAGTCTGCCGCTGTGCCACAGATCTGTTGAATCTGCTGAAGCACTTCGCGATAAACCTGCTCATTCACTCTTTGGGCACTGGGCATCACAGAGACAATCAAGCTGAGCGTTTGCCCATGCCGGCTAGGCAAATCTTGCCAGCGACATTCTAAGCCACTCAGATCAGCCTTGCCGACACTGGTTGCCTGCGTTACCTGATAGACTGCTTCAGCTTTAATGAGATCGGTAGCATAGGTCATGCCGCCGCCGATAAAGCTAGCCTGACAGTAAGTTGGCGTGAGCTGAAACTTGGCTACTTTGAGCGGATATTGGGTAGCTGCTGCAGCAACCGTCACCGCGCCTACCCGCAGCTCCATCCCAAATGACTGCTGAGCAATTTGGCGTACCTTGAGCAGCGCTTCTCGCGCTGCGTGGAAGTAAGCAGGGGGTACTAGAAAAGAAGCGCCGTCTCCACCAAACACAAAGGGAAGCTCGAACGGAGCGACCGCATTGACAGCAGCGATGATAGAGCTTGCCCCTAGCAGGTTAACTTCTTTATATTTACCCTGAGTAATGGCTTGGGTTGAGCCAACCACATCTGTAATTAAGACATACCAGTCAGCAGGTGCATCAGCATAGCAGCGGGGGTTGGCCAAGTCGAGAAAATGGGTCAGAACAGGTAGGGACGCATAGAAATCTTGGGTAGACATGGTAGCAAGCTCGATTGTAGTCGAGGTTGGGCAGGCTGATCTGTAAAAAGTCTCTGATTTTGGCGCTGTAGCGCCTAGATGCAGTCAATCCGATGCCTATAAAACAGTGTGCCCATCTGTACAGGTCTCTCCCCCAGTTCTAGCGACTGAGCGCTAGTGACCCCAGCAATTTATTCGCCAGGCTACAGAGAAAGCTAGGCAGCCTGATACGCTGAAGAAGAGTATCTCAGCCCTAGCAGTGTAGACAGCTATGAACAATCTCGGTCAGGCGTTGCTGAGCAAGTTAGATCGCATTATTGATATCTGGGTCGAGCAGGTGCGCTGCGACATGGATATCGAGAGTGCTAAGGGCATGACCTATCAGGCAATTCATAATGATTTGCCAGACGTGCTCGAAGCGATCGCAACGCTGCTGACGACCACATTTTCAGATCAGGTACAGGAGCTGAGAGAAGATGCGCTCGAGCACGGCGCTGTTCGAGCTAATCAGGGGTTTGACACCACCGAGCTAGTCCGCGAGTACCGCATTCTACGCAACATTATTCTAGCTGAGCTAGAGCCCGATTTCTGTACCGGCTCGGTTCAAGACGTGCTCAGGGCGGTGCGTCAGATTGATACAGTGCTAGATGACGCTGTTTTAATGTCGTTAGAGAGCTATGTTGAGCAGCGGCTAAAAACGCTGGGTCAGGTGCAGGCACAGCTGCTGCTGACTAATCAAGAGCTGACTCGCCTCTTAGACAGCCAGCAGGAAAATCTATCTCACCTAGCGCACGAGCTAAAAACGCCGCTCAATGCGGTCATTGGCTTTTCCTCTCTATTGCTGCAGCAGCAGCGCCAGCAGCTGACACAAGGGGCTCGAACATCGTTAGAAATTCAGCACATTGAGCGCGTTGTTCGTAACAGTAAGCAGCTGCTGCGCTTGATTAACAATGCGGTGGAGGCGGCAGGTCAGACCGGCCAGCCGAGCTTAACGATTGAGTCGGTAGCGTTACCTAGCCTGGTTCAAACCATTATTGATACGTTAGAGCCTATTGCTCAGGCCAAGACGCTGTCGCTGATGGTGGATTGCGATCGCGCCCCGGCGCAGATTACAACGGACACCATGCGGCTACAGCAGATCATCATCAATCTGGTGAGTAATGCCATCCGCTACACCGATCAGGGAACGGTTTGGGTCGTCTGCTACACCATCAATGCAGCACAGTGGGCAATCGACGTTCGCGATACCGGTCGAGGCATCAGCCAGGCGCAGCAAACCAGAATCTTCGAGCCCTATTTTAGAGTCGATGACGAAAACGACTCAGCCGAAGGTCGCGGTTTGGGCTTAGCTATTGTCAATCAGCTGGTACAGCTACTGCAAGGAAAAATCAGCCTGGTCTCAGAGGTGGGCGAAGGATCGACCTTTACCGTCGTTCTGCCGCTAACTCTCGACTCGGCTAATCGATGAGCCCAAGGGCGCAGCTGAGCGATCGCAACGCCTAGTCGCCCCCCAAAATTTTAGGCACCTTAAAGAAATCATCTTCGCGCGCGGGCGCACAGTCTAGAATGGCTTCGCGCTCGGCAAAGGGCTTGAGCTCGTCTGTGCGAGTGATGTTGCTCACCTCAATCGCCCGCGTTGTGGGCTCAATGTCGCTCGTATCTAGCTCATTGAGCTGCTCGACATAGTCCAATATGCTGTTGAGCTGCTCAGTTAGCTGCTGCGCCTCGTCAGCGGTAATCTCTAGTCGCGCCAAATGAGCGACTTTCCGAACCTGGTCAAGATCAATCATGGGCAGAGTTAATTTGGCAGAACTTTTGGCAGAACTAATAGAGCATATCTAGCTTCATGCGGCCGCTGGTCTTCAGCCAGTTTTGAGCCTCAATGTAGTTATTCGGCGCAATCCGAATCGCTTCCATCCAGTACTTCGCTGCCTCATCATACATTGCATCTGCCTGCTGGCTATCGCCGGCAGCCTCTGCCTGCTCACCGCGATAGTGGTAAATTACAGCCGTGTTGTTGAGCGCCTGCGTCATACGCGGGTTGAGCTCTAGCGCTTCGCTGTAGCGCCCTAACGCCTTTTCATGCTCACCGTTACTGGCGTGAATTAGCCCCATGTTGTAAAGAATGTAGCTCTTATCGTAGGGATCTTCTTCTAGCCGCAGCGCTTCTTCGTAGTTTTCCATCGCTTCAGCGTATTCGCCATCGGCCTGCGCAGACATACCGTCGCGATAGTAAGCAAACGCTTCTTTCGCCTGCTGTTTCGTCGGCAGTATCTTCAGAATGATATCTGCCATGACCGTGAAAGACTTATCGATGAAGTTGTCGTTACGCTGGGTTCTAGGCATATGCGGTTTCTAAAGCGCTGTTTCCTAATGTAGCGCTGCTAGACACATTTGTTGAGCAAATTAGCCGTGTGTAACGAAATATGGCGGCCAGCAGCGGCGCTTGCCCAGTTGCCCAAGGTTCTACACTGCCTAAAAGCTAGAGACAGCCGCCTCGCAGCGTACGCGCTCACTTAAGAAAACCAGCAGATCGCTGACCGTGATGATTTGGGTTTCGTCAAAGCAGTCGCTGATGTCGGTGTTAAACACCCTAGCGAAGTCATCACAGAGCGACCAGGACCAGTCAAACCAGCAGACCAGCGGAAATTTCAAATCCTCAACCAGTCGATCGCTGGGGCGAACGCGACTCAGCTCAATGCCAGAGTAGCGCTGCAGATATTGCTGCAAGAAGGACAGCAGCCGGGGTTCGCAGTGGGCATAGCGACCAAACTCTTGCGACCAGGCGGCTGCACTCAGCGCCGGTCGGTGCGATCGCAGCCAGCAATTGACCTGACGACGCACTCGCCAGTCGGGGCTGAGGTCCGAGTAAGTACGCAAAGTATAAAAAGTGTTAGCAAGCCGACGCCACATAGATCAACCGTTTCAGACGAGTCATTCGAGCATGTGTTTAATATGCCCAGGTTTACTCGCAAAACTACGGTGAATTTTTGGAGTAGGGGCTAGGACTGGAGCAGAGTTCTCAGGGTATCGATGAAAGTGGGGTAGGAAACAGCGGCGGCTTCAGCGCGGTGGATTTGGGTAGTCCCCTGGGCGCGCAGCGCGGCAATGGCTAGACTCATGGCGATGCGGTGGTCGGTGTCGCTGTCGACTTCGGCCCCGCTGAGCGACTGACCGCCCGGTATTTCCAGACCGTCTGGTCGTTCAGTCAGGGTGGCGCCTAGGCGACCGAGCTGAGCTGCCATGACGGCGATGCGATCGCTTTCTTTGACCCGCAGCTCGGCGGCATCTTGAATGACGGTAGTGCCCTTGGCAAATAGGGCAGCGACAGCCAGAATTGGCACTTCGTCAATCATGCGCGGAATCAGGTCGCCGCCAACGGTGCAGGCTTTTAGCTGGCTGGTGCGAATGCGAATATCGGCGATAGGTTCGCCGGTGACTTCGCGCTGGTTTTCAAGCGTTAAGTCGGCTTCCATCTGCTGCAGCACATCTAGAATGCCGGTGCGCGTTGGGTTTACGCCGACGTTTTCGACAACCAGCTCAGAGTCAGGCAGAATGGCGGCTGCAACTAGCCAAAAGGCAGCCGAGCTGATGTCGCTAGGTACGATGACAGTCTGACCGCTTAGCTGCGCCGGGCCGTGCAGGGTAACGCTGCAGGTGACTGGGTCAACGCTGAGCCGAGCCCCAAAGGCACGCAGCATCCGCTCGCTGTGATCGCGAGAGAGGCTCGGCTCAGTGACGGTGGTATCGCCAGCGGTGTTGAGGCCGGCTAGCAAAATGCAAGATTTGACCTGCGCTGAGGCAATCGGCGAATGATAGTGAATCGGCCGCAGCCGCTGGCCGCGAATGGCGAGCGGCGCCAGCCGGTTGCCCTGACGGCCCCAGATGTTTGCCCCCATCTGGCCCAGCGGCTGAATCACGCGATCCATGGGACGCGATCGCAAAGAGCCATCGCCGGTCACTGTAAAGACGCTATCGGGCTGAGCTGCTAAGAGCCCCAGCATTAGCCGCATAGTCGTGCCTGAATTGCCAGCATCGAGCACATCGGCGGGCTCCTGCAGCTGCCCTACGCCGCGTCCGCGAATGCTAACCCACTCAGCTTCTAGATCAGATATCTCAGCTCCCATAGCTCGAAAGCAGCGAGCCGTGCTGCGCGGATCTTCACCCAGCAGCAGCCCCTGAATGCGCGTTTCACCCGCTGCGATCGCGCCTAGCATCAGGGCGCGATGAGAGATTGATTTATCGCCTGGTACTCGAATGCGGCCGGTGAGACCAGCTCCAGCCGATTGAATTTCTAGCGTTTGGTGAGGGGCTCGATCGGTAAGGCGAAGCAAGGCAGCAGACATCAGCAGTTCTCAAAACCAGCGCAGACAGCGCTCTTGATTCTATCGCCTCGCGTTCGGTGCGCCTAATGTCAGGCAATCTCCAAGTTGAAAATCGCTGCTAAGACAGTCTAAGCGCTGTCTAGCGTCTACCTAGCGTCATAATTCAGCGTCTATTCATCTGCCCCGCTATCTTCGACAGCTTCGCCATCCTCAGCGTCGCAGTAGGTGTTGATCTGAGCGACTAGCTCAGCCTCTTGAGTAGAAAGATCTTGCAGGTTAGTGAACGCGGTATTGGCCTTTTGCTGAAACGCATCTAGAACGTTGCCTAGATCTTCTTCGGATTCAGCATTGGCGACCAGCTGCATTGCTTCGCTAGCCACCTGCAGCTCTTCAGCAGAGTCTGAAATGATCACGGTATAGCGATTGCGATAATCGTCTAGCTGCTCATCCGGCAGCGACAGCCCTTCTAAGCTATCGACCATGCCATCGATATTATTGACGACCGTATCGACCGCACCGATATACTGACCGGCAGCCGATTGAATATCCGACAGGCTTTTGGCGCCAGAGGCTTGCTGTGTAAACCCGTCGATTTCCGTTTCAAATTCCTGCTTGAAGCCCTGTGCCTGATTGATAACCTCAGCAAAGCGATTGCACTGTCCCACTTTGCCAGCGCTGCCGCAGCTAGAGAGCCCCAGGACCAAACCTATCAGTAAAGCAACGCGTGAACGACGCATTCTCAAAGTAGCGGCGCATAAACGACGCATTCTCATTGTGATCTCCTTCAGCTTGTTCGGATGACCGCAGCTCAGGCTAGCGACCTGCGCTCTAGGTTAGGATTACCCATTGTCTAACGAAAGCAAGTCATTCGGATGAGAGAGTTTATGGTATTGATTAAAGAAATGTCTGCGGAGCCGCTGTGAACAGTCAATTGGATCGGCACATAGATCAGCAAACGCCTCATCGACGGCAGATTCCAGCCCTGCGCGACAAGATTTATGGCAACTACGGCGGCCAGGGGCCAATGCCGCAGCCGGCGCTAGAAACTATCGCTCAAGCGCATCAGCATTTGCAAAGCGCCGGCCCTTTCTCTAGCGCTGCCAATCAATGGCTGCAGGATGAAAGTCAGCTGCTGCGACAGCGCATGGCCACGGCACTCGGGGCTTCGCCAGAGAGTCTGACGTTGACTGAAGATGTCACCGTAGGCTGCAATATTCCGCTTTGGGGACTGCCCTGGCAGGCGGGCGATCGCATTTTGCTATCAGACTGCGAGCATCCCGGCATTTTTGCGGCCGCGCGCGAGCTCAGCCGACGCTACGATCTAGCCGTGGACGTATTTTCGCTGCTGCGATCGCCAGACGATCCGGCCGCCTCCCTGGCGCAGGCGCTGCAGCCGCGTACGCGGCTGGTCATCCTCAGCCATATTTTGTGGAATACGGGGCAGCTGCTGCCGCTCAAAGCAATGGTTTACCTATGCCACAGCCAGTCAGTGCCAGTGCTGATAGATGCCGCGCAGTCAGTCGGGATGCTGCCGCTGACGCTAGATCAGCTAGGCGCTGATTTTTACGCCTTTACCGGGCATAAGTGGTGGTGCG
>JAAHIA010000580.1 GCA_010671975.1 Leptolyngbya sp. SIO4C1
CTGTGTTGGCCTTCCTCATTCAGGCGCTGCGTGCCAAGCGTTTCGGGCAGATGATGCCGAGCCTGATTCCTCAACTGCCTGAGACGGTTCTTAGCCCTGATCCTTCGTGACCCCCTGAACAATTACCTTGATTAGAAGCCTTATGCTTCAAAGCCTGCTCAAAATCTGCTCCTGCATTTTCATATTCTCTTAGCCAAAAATAAGCCATCCCTCTACTAACTAACGCCATGTAGGTCACAGGATTCGAAAGGTCAAAATCTTGGGTAAGTATATGCTTGCTGTAAAGCTCAATCGCTTTTCTGTGAGCCAAGTCCCGATTGCTAAGATAGTGACCAATTTCTACAATCATTTCCTGACTAATGGCATCTTTAGGCTGTATTTCATTAAAGAGTTGAATAGCACTGCGATAGCGATTAGAGGCAGACTGACAGGCTGGCTCACCATTGCCATAAGGTGTATAGTCAGGTTCATCTTTCAATGAATAATTTAAGTCATCAAGCCATGCTAAGTAGTAAGCAATTTGTGGATCTTCTGGATCAAGCTTCTGAGCTTTAGTAAAAATCTCTCTTGCAGAAGAAATTCCAGATCTACCTTGGCTATCTAGAATATTTCTGGCTTCTAATTTTAATGCCTCTGTAGACTGGATCGGCATACTAGGTATGCTATCTGCTCCAGACTCTGTACTGACGCTCTGAGGAATTTGAAGAACAAATACGACAAGCCATATTACCAGCAGGAAGATACCAAAATATGCCAAGTATTTCCTTGAACCCTTTGATGGCTAATGGCCATCAGCAGGTCCAGCACTATGAACCAGGGCAGATTGTGCAGCAGTGGCATACTTTTTTAGAGCAGGTAGCACTGCCTGCCTATGAGCGCTGGCGCACCGATCCGGCCTGGCGGCACTGGCAGTTAATACAGGCTAGGCTGCGTAGCTACTGTGTACGAACTCAGCGCCGTCTGGGTCGAGCAGTCTTTTTGCGGAGAGCCTAATGAAGCTGTACTACTACCAGCGGCGCGATCGCAGCGCTAATTTCGGAGACGAACTCAACCCCTGGCTCTGGCCAAGGCTGCTGCCGGGTTGCTTTGACGAAGACGACGCGACGCTATTTGTGGGGACAGGAACGCTGCTCAACCACCTACTGCCTGTCCGCACGGCGTCCGCCCGGCGTCTAATTATTTTTAGTACGGGTGCCGGCTATGAAAAGCCATTGCGCCAGATTCCTAGCCACTGGCAGATTATTTGCGTGCGCGGGCCGCTGTCAGCAAACCGGCTCGGGCTACCAGCCAGCAGCGCGATCGCGGATGGCGGGCTACTCATCCACCGCTGCTTTTCACCTACTGGTAAAAAGACCGCTCGCTACGGCCTGATGCCGCATGTACACCATGCGACCTATGCACAGGCTACCTGGCAGCAGATCTGCCAGCAGCTCGACATTCGCTATATCGATCCGCGCTGGCCGGTTGAGCAAGTACTGACCGCTATCAGCGAAACAGAACTGCTGCTGGCTGAGGCAATGCACGGTGCGATCGCAGCGGATGCGCTGCGGGTGCCCTGGATACCGATTCTGACAAGCCCGCGCATGCTTCGTTTCAAATGGCAAGACTGGTGTGCGTCAATGCGGCTGCCCTATCGCCCTCAGGTGCTAGCGCCGCTGGCCGACTATCCGCGCTATGGTCGGGGGCTGCGCTCCGGGCTGTGCTCAGCCGCTCACTGGAGCCGCTACCTGAAGCAAACGGCACTGAGCTATCCGCCATCGCTGCAAACTTCAGCACGGCTAGCCCAGATTTTGTCGCGACCAACGCCCTATTTGAGTCAGAATAGCTGGCTAGCGAATCGAGTCGAGCAGTTAGAAGCCGCACTGTGGACCGTGCGATCTCGCGATGCTGAATAGCTGACATTACTTCTATACTTGCTTGCCAGCTATCCTAATTAAGCCAGCGACCTTATTGACATCAAATCTTGTTAAACATGGGCTTATTGTGTCGTAGACTCTATTAGCACATATTCTCAATAGTAAACTCAGCTATGACCCAGCGAACCACAGCAATCAATTTATTTCTTGCCGCTACTTTGATGGCAACCGCTGCCTGTGGTGGTGAGCCTACTACCGATGCAGAGACACCAGACACCCCGACCATAGAAGAAGCGGCTGAAGGTAGCGAAGGCGGTGAAGGTGGCGAAGGCGGCGAGTACAGTGAGGGCGAAAAAGCCAACGCTGAGTTCCAAGACAAGCTCAGCGGGGCAGCGCTCCTGTCAGAGCTGCAGAACGGTGGGCACATTATCTACTTCCGCCATGCACAAACTGAGCGTGACTACGCTGACCAGGCCGACCCCAACCTCGACCTGAATGACTGCGAGACCCAGCGCAAGCTCAGCGACGTCGGCATTGAGCAGGCTGAGGAGATTGGGTCGGCATTCGAGGCGCAAAATATTCCGGTAGGTGACGTGATTGCCAGCGACTACTGCCGCGCTTGGCAAACTGCGGAGCTGGCCTTTGGTCGCTATGAGAAGAATGCAGCCCTCAACTTCTTGCCCTTTGAAGATTACACCGATGCACAGGTTGAGGAAATGAAGTCGAACGTGATGCCGCTGCTAACAGAAGCGCCCGAAGCAGGCCAAAATACAGTGATTGTAGGTCACGA
>JAAHIA010000581.1 GCA_010671975.1 Leptolyngbya sp. SIO4C1
CCAACTGCTGGATCATATACGCCAAAAAAACTTCCTAGCAATTGTAGGGGCTTCAGGGAGTGGTAAATCCAGCAGTTGGTTAGTCAAGGCTTCACGGCCATAGAAATATTCAACATCTTGTAAATCGAAGTAGGAGAGTCCTTTATAGGGACAAACAGAGCTTACAGGATGGGCAATAACCGCTGTCTTAGTCTGTACAGTACTATGGATAAGCTGAATCGGCCTGCCAAAATTGAAATAAATTGGCCTCTGGATAATCGCCTCGCCTTTGAAGTTGTCTTTGAGTGTATCAATCAAAGAATAGTTAGTAACCCATTCCCCCGAGTGCTTTGATGACTCTAGTACCTGCAAAAGAGCCTTAGTTAATACACTGTAATCACTAGCAATATCCTGATATGAGACTTCAAAATCTCTAGAGGAGGCGATGAAACAGCAGCTTTTACCCTGGCCACGGTGCCCGGGATTGGCCTCATCAAAATTTAGCAGCTCTCCACTGTGGCAACAGTCCAACCAAATTACTTGCTCTTTAATGGGGCTGTCAACCAGCAACCGCCGCAACCATTGCAAAGATAGGCCAAAGTTTCCATTGTCTGGATTGGCGTCACTCGTGGCCAGATATCCTTCTAAAATGCCTAAGTCTTCACGGACACCATGTCCAGAAAAATAAAACAAGGCTGTCTCTGGAATCTGTGTGCTGCTGGGTTTGAATAGTTGAACCAACGCTCGCTTTAATATTGGTAAAGTAACGGGCGCTTGCTTACCGATTCTCGGCTTCTGATTATCTAGAATTTCTGGAGATCGCCAGACATAAAAATCGCCATTAGACGCCAGCCGTTGAGCAATGTTTTCAGCATCTATTGCAGGTGCAGTCAGATTAGGTAAATGCTTATAGCTATTGATTCCAACAACCAGGGCGTCTCGGCTCATAACAGGAGGTTAAGCTGATGGCTTTAGTGTCAGCATAGTAATAGTATTTGTCTACACATACGAGCGTCCTATTCCAAACATTATCTACATTTCTTCGCTTACGATGACTCAACTCGCTCCCATTCAACTTGATGACGGTTCTATTATCTACATTGAAACAGAAGAGGATGTCACTGCGCCTCCGGCCCAACTTTCTGAAGGAGTAACTCGGACGCCTAAAGGTTTGGGTGATACAGCTCTGAAAAATTTCCAAGCCATGCAAGGGACTATCCGGACTTACACCGCTTATACGCTTAACGCTTTCAAAGAAATGGCAACGGCAAATGTGGATAAGGTTACCCTGGAATTTGGTGTGAAGGTTGCTGGGGAAGGAGGGGTCCCTTACATCACCAAAGGCAGCGGCGAGTGCAATCTCAAAATCACAGTCGAATGTTCTTTTCCTGAATAGTGGTGAACCAGGTAGCTAAGTATCAGCCCAGTAGCTCTTGTGTCTCAAAGTACAGGGGTTCACTTCACTGATCAGCGCGTCATATCAACACCGGACGGCCGCACCTCAATCTCGGAAACGTCAGGCCATTCTTCGGGTCAGTCACCAAGGTGTCCGTCACTTTCAGGATCTGCTTGAGCTTCGCAGGTGTCAGGGTAGGATCGTCTTCCAGTCTCAGTGCTGCGCAAGCGCTGACGTGGGGAGCCGCCTGACTGGTGCCACTTTCTGTCAACAGGCCAGTCTGACTGATCCCTGTGGATGTAATGTTCTCTCCTGGTGCCATCAGGTCTAAGTCAGGACTGCTGTTTGATTGCCCAATAACCTCATCATTATCATCCGTTGCACCTACGGAAAAAACGCCATCTACACAGGCAGGGTAGTCAATGTTTTGACCGTTACTACCATTTCCCGATGACGCTACCACCAGCACACCCTGCTGTTCGAGCAGGGCAACAAGGTTTTTGGTTTGCTGGCCTAATCCCAGATTGCATTCATTATTAGCGATAAACCAGCCATTGCTGATATTGACGACCCGAATATTGAAAGCAGCTGGGGGTAAATTTACGATGTATTGCAGACCTGCAATCAAGTCTGAAACTTGTCCAGCGGCTTGATCATCGGTTACTTTGATGGCCACAACTTCACTGCCAGGGGCAACCCCTGGTGGTGCGATCGCACCGTTGGAGGTAATGATGCCGGTGACGTTCGTGCCATGACCGTCAACATCCAAAGCAGCACCCGGTTCGTCAAGCTGCTGCCCGCTGCCGTCAGGGCATCCTGTACCACCAGCCGCTACATTGGATGAGAGAATACAGCTCTCTAGCAGTAGGTCATCATTGAGGTCTGGGTGATTGACGAGGCCACTGTCCAGCACCGCTACCGCAATGCCATCTCCGTCGATGCCGATTTGCGCCCATTCAGTGGCCCGGATCTTCGGTACTGACTCTGCCGTGTTCGCGCCGCCTCGACGATCCAGTTGAATAGCGGCGACATTGGGATTGCGTTCTAGTTTTTGCAATCCGGAATGCGTTAGCAAACCGGAAAAGCCTGCTACGGAGCTGTATTGATGAACGACCTCAAACTCTGAAGGCTGGAGCGTGGCCAAAGTACGCTCCTGTAGCTGTGCGATCTGACTGCGGCGCATTGTAAAACCTGAAGGGATGATTCCGAACTGCTGCGGAGATCTGAGCGTCACAATCGCAAGTACGGGTTTTTCCTCAGCGCCGC
>JAAHIA010000582.1 GCA_010671975.1 Leptolyngbya sp. SIO4C1
TAATGCCTTGAGCTAAATCGACCGTCACACCTGATTGTTCTTGGCCAAACCGAACAATATCGCTGCCAGCGCCCCCGTCAATCTCATCAACGCCTAGGCCCCCATCCAGATCATCATTACCATCACCGCCACTCAAAGTATCGTTACCGTTACCACCTAAAAGCCGATCACCCCCACCTCGTCCTTCAAGGGTGTCATTACCATCACCGCCACTCAGAATATTAATATTCTCATCACCAACGATCACGTCATCGAAGAGCGTGCCAGAGATGCGCTCTATGCTGTTGAGCGTTTCTGTATAGGCTGTCCCGTTCGCCACCGTTAGCGTGGCTGTCCCCTCAGTCAAATCGACGGTGACGTTGCTTTCTTCCTGCGCGAAGTTAACAAGATCAATGCCTTCGCCCCCATTGAAAATATCGACACCACTTCCGCCTATGAGATAATCGTAGCCATCACCGCCGTTGAGGGTGTCATTCCCTGCTTCACCACTCAGGTTATCATCACCGCCGAGACCATTGATAATATTGTCGTTCGCATCACCACGCAGCTGATCGTTTTCTTCGGTGCCAATAATAATATTCTCAGACATTTTGTATTACCTCATCGTAGACTTATACTCACTTCTCACAAATAGAAAGGTGTTTTTACGCAGGTTTCTGGAATAGCTGTTTTTAGGAAAAGAATGCGATCGCAAACTCCGGGCTGAAAACTTAGTCGTCTGTGCAGTGGGCATTCGGACTAAGGAATCACCCGCTAGGGCCAAACAGCCTCGCTTTCGCATCCGGTCCTCTATCACCACAGCTACTCTGAAAGAACTTAAAGGCATCACTACTGCTGATGAGAAAGAGCGCTGGGCAGCAAGCGCGATCGCAACCTGGCTTGACTCCGAGCGCAAGGGGCGACTCGCACTAACCTGGCATCCTATCTTTGATTGGTCAGTCGCTCAGGTCTAGGCCGAGCTGGGCACCTCCCAAGCAGACTTAGACCATCGACGAACGCGCTATCAAGCGGGGCAGTTCACCCAAGCACTCCGGGGATGGCCTGCTCATTGGGCCTATGTGTCCGGTAACTCTCGACTGTCTTGTTCACTCTGTGTGCTAGCTTCTGCGGAAGATATCTCGAATGGAGCAAGACATAATCCTACGACCTGGGCTGAGCTAGCGCTGATGGAAGCTCAGAGCGGCTGGAGCTTTCAGCAAGGCCGATGGCTGGGACGGCTTAACGTCAGTCTGGCAGAACACCTTAAAAACTTGAAAACACTGTTCAATGTATTGATAAAGCTAGGATTGCTCTCGCCTTCGGGTATCTCTTTAAGGCGGGAAGAAAAAGCTTTGGGCAAGGTGTATCAATAAGCACATGCCCTAGAAATACAAAAAGCTCTGCGGCCAGGCCCAGAGCTGTGTATCGTATCCCTGGCAAACTAAAGTTAGGGACCGATGAATCTCACTATACGAGACCGGAGTCAAAAAGTCTTTGAATGTATCAAAACCGATGTCCATCAGGGGATTGAATCAATCGCCAGCCTGACTGGGCTGAGCAAAAGTAGTGTCCATCGACATCAGCAGGGGATCGAGCGCCGTAACCAATACCCAGAATCAAGTTGGTGGGAAACCCCGGTAGGCTATGACTGGCTGGTGCGCTTAGTCCTGGGGGTGATTTACCATTTTGGGATCAAGCAAGGGGTGGGAGCCGAGAGTCTATCCGCGTTTTTCCAGGCGGTTCACTTAGAGACCCATGTGGGGAGTTCGCCGAGTGCCCTTCGCACTCTCAAACAGCAGGTGCATGAAGCCATCGTCGCTTATGAATCGGCCCAAGCAGAGCATTGTCAACCCGACTCGCAGCAAGGTATCTGCGTCGGGGCAGACGAAACCTTCTTTGGCTTACCGATTCTGATCTTGATTGAGTTAGCCAGTGGCTTCATTTTCACAGAAGTCGAAGGTGAGAATCGTACGTACACAACCTGGGTTGAGCACATCCAATCTTGGTGGGAGCAAAAGCAATGGCAGTGCCACTTCCTGGTCAGCGATGGTGCCCCTGCGCTGATTAAGCTAGCCCTCTGCGGGCTCGGGTGTGTGAATGTTAGCGATCTGTTCCATGCCATGCAGGCGTTAGGTCGTCCGATTGGCAGTGCCCTTGGACGTCAAGTCTCTGCGCTTGAGAAGCAAACGGACCAGTTGGAGCAGCAATTGAGCCAAACGAGTGATCATAAAACGCTGGAAGCGCTCAAGTCCCAACTAGAGACGACGACTCAACAACAGCAAAGCCTAGGCCAAGACCAACACACCTATCAGACTGCCATGGCAGAGATTAGCCAAACGATTCATCCCTTTACGCTTGATACCTTGCAATGGCAACTGTTTGATGAGGTTTCCACCCGTCTGACGAGGCCCCTAGAAGCTCTGAGTGAGTTGTCAAAATCCTATGGGGGAGAATCCGCCCAAAAGGCCCTTGCCGCTTTTCAAACTCACATTGCCAGCTTTGCACAGGGCATCCATGCCTGGTGAGTTATTGTCAAATGTGGTGTATCTAGCATCATCAGGCGACCTTCTGCAACGGGTCTAAATCAGTATCAGTCTCCTCAGCTCGAATACCATCTTTGAATGAGACACCTTCAATCACCTCGGCTAGA
>JAAHIA010000583.1 GCA_010671975.1 Leptolyngbya sp. SIO4C1
TCTATGGGGTTTCAGAAAGTACGCTCTATCGGACCCTGCGCAGTGTGACGCAACTGCACACCTTGCGTCGTGCCGATTATGGTCAACCTCGAGTAATGCCCAAAATCACCTTGGAGCGTTACTGCGAAGTGATTGCCGCTATTAAGATCCGAACCTCCAATAAGAAAGGACGGCATTTGTCCACAGTCGAGGCGATTCGCTTGCTGGAGGAGGTTGGCATTGACACCCCGGATGGCTTTGTTCAAGCCCCTAAAAATCTGTTGAAGCGTCCGACGGTCAATCGTTATCTCAAGCAGTGGGGCTATGACCATCACACCCTCAACCGGCAACCGCCTGCCGTCCGGTTTCAAGCTCGCTATAGCAATGATTGCTGGCATTTTGACCTGAGCCCATCTGATCTCAAGCATGTCAAAACACCTGCCTGGATTGAACCGGGACGCGGCCACCCGCTCCTGATGCTCTACAGCGTTGTGGATGACCGCAGCGGGGTGGCTTACCAGGAATATCATGGAGTCTACGGCGAAGATGTGGTGGCCGCCTTACGCTTTCTGTTTGCCGCCATGACGCCTAAGACAACGGAGAATTTCCCCTTTCAAGGGATCCCAAGAATGCTGTACATGGACAACGGCCCGATTGCCCGCAGCCTGGTTTTTCAGAAGGTAATGGGCTATCTCGGCATTGAGGTGCGCACCCATATGCCTAAAGGTAAGGATGGTAATCGGGTCACCGCCAGGGCTAAAGGTAAGGTAGAGCGACCGTTCCGCAGCGTGAAGGAAATGCATGAGACGCTTTATCATTTTCGCGAACCGGAAACCGAAGCCGAGGCCAATGCTTGGCTGATGCGTTTTTTGCTGCACTACAACAGTAAGCCCCATCGAAGTGAATCTCATTCCCGGCTAGAAGATTGGGTCGCTAACATCCCTCCGGCAGGGATTCGAGAGATGTGTTCCTGGGAGCGCTTCTGTACGTTTGCGCGGGAACCCGAACACCGCAAAGTCGGTATTGATGCCCGGGTCACGGTCGAGGGTGTCGCCTATGAGGTTGAGCCTGACTTAGCAGGAGAAACGGTGGTGCTGTGGAGGGGGTTGTTCGATAACGAACTATATGTTGAGCACCAAGAGAAACGCTATGGTCCTTACCTCCCTATCGGTGGCCCCATTCCGTTGCATCGTTACCGGAGTTTCAAGAAAACCAAAACCCAACGGCGTACAGAGCGCATTGAAAAGCTGGCCAAACAAATTGCACTCCCCCCATCCGCCAACACCGTGGTGGATTTGCCAGCCAATCCATCTATGACCGCTGAGCCCCCCATACAAACCTTTGTTGATCCCGATCCGTTTCACGAGATTACCTTCCCTTCCAGGCTGGCGGCCAAGCGCGCCATTGCCGATGAGCTCGGACAACCGCTGGCCAAACTGACCCCTGAGCAAATGGCCCAGGTGGATGAGATCCTGGCTGAAACCTTAGACAAACAAACGGTCTTAGCCCAGGTTCGAGCCTATTTCAAAGCGACTCCAGGGAGGTTCCATGTTAAGTGACGTCATGGAGTACTTCGATCTCAAACGCGCCTTCGACCATGTGGGCTATTTTGAGACGGCACAACACACCCAACTCATCAAAGAGCTGAAACTGGCTATTCGCCAGGGGGGACTGATCACCATGACCGGTGTCGTGGGCTCTGGCAAAACCACTGCGTTGCGACAACTACAAACCGAACTCAAGCGCGAAAAGGATGTGATCATCTCCAGCTCGTTAGCGGTGGACAAGAATCGGGTGAACTTGGGCACCTTGATCACCGCTTTATTCTTCGATCTGGCGACAGAGCGAGATTTCAAGCCGCCCTCTCAACCGGAACGCCGCGAGCGCAAGCTGCTAGAGCTGGTCGAAAAGTGTCGTAAACCCGTGGTCTTGATCGTTGATGATGCCCACGATCTGCATAACCAAACGCTGGTGGGGCTGAAGCGTTTAATTGAGCTGGTTCAAGACCGGGGCCGGGTGCTGTCGATATTACTGTCCGGCCATCCCAAACTGAAAAATGATTTACGACGCCCTAACCTCGAAGAAATCGGCGCACGGGCAGAAACCTTTACTCTGGAAGGGATTAAGGGGCATCAACAGCAGTACATTCAGTGGCTATTGAGCGAGTGTTCTGAGCAGCCACTAGACAGCTTGGTACATGAAGATGCGGTAGCGCTATTGGCAGAAAAACTGATGACGCCGCTACAAATTGAGCATTACCTCAGGTTGGCCTTTGAGGAAGCCCATCATGTTGGTGCTAAACCGATTACACCAGACATCATTGAAGCGGTTTTGTCACAAGGAATCAATGACTTGGAACCCCAGCTCGTCCGACATGGATACAACACCAAGATCCTGGCTAATCTCCTGAATCTGAGGCCTGCTGAGGTGCGCTCCTTTCTGCATGGCCGTCTGCCACCCAGTCGCACTCAGGAACTGCGTGACCAGATGCTAAGCATTGGTATTCTGGTGTCATAGCCTATTCGCAGTTAATGTGAGCCGAGTATCCTTGTTTGCGAGCTGTTGGCAGTTAATCTGAGCCCATTCGCAATTAATATGAGCCCAGTCATGTCCGTATTGTCAGCTAATCTGAGCTCAAAATCGCCT
>JAAHIA010000584.1 GCA_010671975.1 Leptolyngbya sp. SIO4C1
AGACCGATAGCGTTTGATGAGGGCACAACCGCACCAGAGATGATGTTGTTGCCGTACATCAGAGAGCCAGCGACCGGCTCACGGATGCCGTCGATGTCGACGGGAGGGGCGGCGATGAAGGCGATGATGAAGCAGGCAGTTGCGGTTAGAAGCGTCGGGATCATCAGCACGCCGAACCAGCCTACGTAGAGGCGGTTGTTGGTGCTCGTGACCCACTGGCAAAAACGCTCCCATGCACTCGCGCTGCTGCGAGATTGCAATGTGGAAGTCATAGTGATGATTGCCTAGATAAACAACGTAAAGCAGCGCGCAAAAATATCTATAATGGCTGCCCCGCTAGCGAAAAACCAGCGCCGGCAGCGAGCGCTTCACTCTACGATATTCAGCTTAAAAATAACGTTGAGTTTTTGCGCATAGCCGTAACGAAAGTTTTGTCTTTGCAATATTTCTACACAAAGCCTGAAGTGTTGGGTTTAGCACTATCCGGGAGGCCACTGCAGCGCTCGACCTCCCAACAGGTGCAGGTGTAGATGAAAGACCGTTTGACCGCCATCTACGTCGGTATTAATCACAACGCGATAGCCATTTTTTAGCTTTTGCTGTTCTGCAATATTCTTAACAGTTAATAATAAATGTCCCAGTAATTCTTTATCTTCAAGCGTAGCATCCGAGAGTTTCTCAATGGGCTTTTTAGGAATGACCAGGATATGAGTAGGCGCTTGAGGGCTGATGTCTTGAAAGGCTAAGCAGCTGTCATCTTCATAGATAATGTTGGCAGGGATTTCACGTCGGATGATTTTGCCAAAAATAGTGTCGCTCATGAGCGCTAGCTAGGTAGTTGGACGCTTGTATTTTAGAGGGCTACGGTATGCGCCGAGCGCAGGCTAGCGAAAGCTCACCTGTGAGTGCAGCCATTCAGCAATCAGCTTAGGCGCGTTTTTTTTAGACCAGCGGACAGCAAACAAATGAAAGCCCGGCTTGGTTAAGCGAGCAATCCATTTCATGATGCGATTGAGCGGTCGATTGCGAAACCGCCGATTAATTAGATTGGTTGAACCCACTTCATACAGACAGTCAACAATGATGTTTAGCGTTGCTTCTTCGCGCTGAAATAGGTTTTCTAGCAAGAGCTGAACGTCCTGCATGCGCTCTTCTTCGCGCTGGCGCTCACGAATTAGGATGGCGGCTTTTGAAAGGTTAGGACCGGTCAGCATAGAAGATAAAAACTGTAGAAAACTGAAGGCTCGCCTCGGTATCGCGAGCGTTGTAAAAGACTTTCACTATAGGTTAATTATAGAGATCTAAATCTATAGCGCTTATAAATTTGGTCGCCATCTTAAACCACTCTCTACTGCCTAAAGGGGTGAACGCCGATGGGTAGTCGTTATAGCACCAACCCAGTCGGGCACGCTAAGCCGCAGGGAGAGTGAAAAGTGGCTCAAAGTCTATGCTAGCGCGAATCTGGAGTGCATCTCTGATAGGAATCGATGCGGTTAAAGTGGGCGTCGAAGTCGATCTTTCGGGCGGGCTTCCGGGCGTGGTGGTGGTCGGGCTGCCAGATGCTGCCGTTCAAGAATCCCGGGAGCGGGTTAAAGCGGCTTTGAAAAATGCCGGCTTTCCCTTCCCCATGCGCAAAGTTGTGGTTAATCTAACGCCAGCCGATTTACGTAAAGAAGGGCCAATCTATGATTTGCCGATTGGCATTGGTATTTTAGCGGCTGCGGAGCTGGTCAGTCATGAAGTTTTAGAGGACTATCTGCTTTTAGGAGAGCTGTCGCTAGATGGCAGCCTCCGCCCGGTGGCAGGCGTCTTGGCGATCGCAGCGGCCGCTGCCCAGCTAGGCATTAAGGGTCTGATTGTGCCAGCTGCCAATGCCGGTGAGGCAGCGGTGGTACCAGGCATTAAGGTATATGGCTTTCAGCAGATTGCCGAAGTCGTCGATTTTCTGAATCAGCCAGAGACCCAGACACCAGTGACGGTAGACGGTCACCAGATGCTGTCGCGATCGCAGTCAGCGACGCTCAATCTGCGCGATGTCAAAGGTCAGGTACAGGCAAAGCGCGCCTTAGAGATTGCCGCTGCGGGGGGACATAATCTCATCTTTGCAGGCCCCCCCGGCAGCGGTAAAACAATGCTAGCGCGCAGGCTGCCAGGAATTTTACCTCGCTTAAGCTTTCAAGAAGCGCTGGAAGTGACACAAATTTATTCGGTATCCGGACTGCTCAAGGAAAAAGGCACGCTGATTAGCCAGCGCCCTTTTCGCAGTCCGCACCATTCGGCCTCCGGACCGTCGCTGGTAGGCGGTGGCACCTATCCTAAACCAGGCGAAATTTCACTGGCCCATCGCGGCGTTTTGTTTCTAGACGAGCTGACTGAATTTAACCGCAACGTTCTAGAGTTTTTGCGTCAGCCGCTAGAGGATGGCTATGTCAGCATTGCCCGCACCCGTCAGTCGGTTGAATTTCCCGCGCAGTTCACGCTGGTTGCTAGCACCAATCCCTGTCCCTGCGGCTATTTTGGTGATAGCGTTCACCCCTGTACCTGCACTCCGCGCGGCCGCGAACAATACTGGGCTAGATTGTCGGGGCCGCTGATGGACCGGATGTCTCGTTCATC
>JAAHIA010000585.1 GCA_010671975.1 Leptolyngbya sp. SIO4C1
ACCGGATGAATTCCCAAGCCCTGGCGCCAGTCGCGGGGCAGCAGATCGAGCACCGTCGATCGCCCCTGCGGATCGTGACAGGTTGAGACCACACCCAGCGGCTTATTCACCAGCAGACAGTGAATCGCAGGTCGGTTTTCTGGTCCTAGCCGCCGCCCCTCACAGCGGATCACGTCCACTGTGGGATCGGCACTTTGGCCCAAACAGGCCACCTCACCATTCAGGGTAATCTTGCCTGCTTGGATCAGCGTTTCGGCCTGACGACGCGATGCAATGCCCCACTGAGACAGCAGTTTCTGGAGTCTTACCTTCATGCCAGCTTGAGCGGACGGCAGGCTTCAGGATGAAACCTATGTTCCATGTATTGAACCAGCTTTCTCAGGCTTTCTACAAGTGGGGTTAACCCACCCACTGACTGAAGGAAAATGGACAGCTAAACGGCTTGAGCTACTTTTACAGATCTCATAGATCTGTAGATTCAGTAGACCTGACCCGTTTGCCAGGTAACCAAATTTTCAGCCAGCCGCCCTGTGTTTCAGGATGATTTTGGCCTTGAACACAGCCCTGATGAGAGGCCACAATCCGCTGCACGATCGCCAGCCCTAGCCCGGTCCCGCTGCTGATTGGTTCTGCGGTCAGCAGATGAGCCGAGCGCTCTTTTGTCCGAGCCGGATCGGCGCGATAAAACCGGTCAAAAATATGAGGTAAATCTTTGGCGGCAAACCCGGGTCCCCTGTCAATGATTTCAATCAGCAGATGGGGCGGCGTTGCGGCTAGCGCGGGTTCATCAGAGTAGCCAATCTTGGCGATGATTGTTCCAGCCGTTGGGCTGTACTTGATGGCATTGTCGAGCAGGTTAAAAAAGGCGCGATAGATCAGACCGGCATCGATATCAGCTGCAAGTGCCGGTGGACCCTCGTAGGTAAACTGTAGCTGCTTGAGCTGCGCCAGCGGCTCTAGGCTCTGCCAGGCCTGATGTAAAAGCCCAACCAAATCGGTTTCTTCAGAAGACTGCTCAATTCGTTCGCGCTGGTCGAGGTGGCTCAGCTTGAGCAGATCGTCTACCAGCACGCTCAGCCGGGTTACTTCGTTCAGCAGGCGATCGACCCAGCGAGTCAGCGACGGATCAATGCGCGATCGCAGCGTCTCACTCACCAGCCGAATCGAGGTGAGCGGCGTTTTCAGCTCATGAGCCACATCCGAGGTCCAGCGATCGCGCTGCTGAATGAGCATGATCGCCTCCTGCCGGTTTTCTAAGAACACGCCCACATGCCCTTTGCGCAGCGGCACTCCCGAGCCGCGCAGCGGATAGGCCGGCCGCTCAGAGACGTTAGAGGGATCGGGTGAAATTGAGCGAAAGGTCCAATCTTGCTGACAGAGGGCCTGGCACTGGCGGGTTTGCTCGACTAGCTGATCGAGCTCATAAGAGCGCACCACGGCCAGCAGCAGGCGCGGCGGGCTGAAGTCCGTTTGCTCAATATCTAGCAGCTGACGCGCCTGACGGTTGCACCAAAGCAGCTGGTTTTCCTCATCGACATAGAGGTAGCCAATCGGCGCTAGCGCTAAAATCTGACGAAAATCTTCGACCTGAGCACTGAGCGACTCAACGGCACTGGTCTGAGTTGCGATCGCGCTGGCAATCTGAGACTCATAGGGCATGACCGGCGAAGCAGACTGAATGCTGATTCGCTGCAGTAGCGCCTTTAGCTTGGCATCATAGCGGCTGCGATAGAGCAGCAGCAGTCCTAACCCTAGTCCCAATCCCAATAGTAGTCCTAACCAAAAACCACCCACGGCCTTACCTAAACCTCGGATAGCGACTAGCTCACTTCAGGATAACGCACGCCTCAAACGCAGATACAAAAAGGCATCCCGCAAGGGGATGCCCAACAAGAACCGCTTTGGAGCAACAAGCTTACTGTATCCTGACACCTAACAGAAACGATTGGGTGCCAGTCGTTAAATCACTTCACGACTAAAATAGCCGCAGAGCTATCGCAAAACTACCGAACAATGGCACCGCGATAGACTAACCCCTGGCTGCGCGCCCGCTGCGGCAGGGTGGCAGGCTGCTTGATGTGATAGCTAGCGCCGCGATACTGCCCCAAAGCCTCGCTTTCAACCACATCTACTGCTGAGCTAGCAGCTACGTACTTAACACCACGATAAGACAAGTTCATCATTTTCGCCTCTTCTTTAATGAAACAACGTAGAGAGTTTTAGGATGAGGCGCGTTCCTTCGGGATGAGATAACCCCTACTTCCGTCTTACAATTTAGGCGGCAACCCGATGAGGTTGGTGAAAGCGACTACCGGATACCGCAGCTAAGCAAATATAAGATGAACGATTCACTTTCTCTTTCTGTAAAATATGATACAAACCCCAGCGCGTCGCTGTCAAGATTTTTAGCAGATAAAGTTGCGTCAAAAGTCACGAAATCCTAACAGAATTAGCCGTAAACGCTCTTAATTTTCTTTTTTGACTCAGCCTGATTCAGCTCAGCCTGATTCAGCTCAGCCTCATTGAGATCATTGAGATCAAATTTACGCAGATTAGGTTTGCGCAGATCAATATCCATCGCAGATCATTATCTATCTAAATCGCTTTAAACC
>JAAHIA010000586.1 GCA_010671975.1 Leptolyngbya sp. SIO4C1
AAATCTGGCGGATTGCTCAGGATCGCTTTCGGCTCAAAGCGCGTCGTTATCAAACAGCTATCATGGTTGTTTGTGGGCTAGTCAGACTACGATTAGGGCGCTATCAATTGGGTAGTTTTAATCAGACATCGCAGGCGATTTGCCCATGCGCAATACTGGACAGCACTTGCCTATACCGAAGCTAACCAAGCGGCAAAGTCACTGGCCAAACGGCTGACTCATCTAGTGAAGCATATCGACCAAAATGACAATCATGCTGCTGAAATCATTCGCCTGAGTTCGCTGATTGATACGCTGGCGAGCCCGCTCGAAGCAGCTCAGTTTGAGCCACTACTCATCTATGCTCAAGGGGTACAGGCGTTTGCCCGAGATGATCTCGATGAATCAGTGCAATCCTTACAGCGGCTACCTGTCAATTCATCGGTAGCTGGTGTTGACTTACTGCTACCGACCGTGGTGCAAGCTCAGCTGTCTGAGCAAACATCCCCAGCCTCCAACTATCGGCACAAAAAGCTGCGAGGTAAATCATTTCGTCAGCAGTCTTTAGAGCGAGCAGATTTTAGACAGGCCGATCTTAGAGGCACTGATTTTACGGGTGCAAATCTAACGGGCGCGAATTTTAGCCAGGCTATCACTGGACTTCGCTCAGGCTGGTCAAGGCTGATGGTTGGCTTTGCCATTCTGTTCCTTGTAACCTATGGCTTTGGCACAGTAGGGTTGAGCGCTTTGCTGAGCTGGCTGTTTGATCAAGGGTTAGAACAGTCGACATCGCAGCTGCTAGCGCTTTTGCCGATATTGCTGGGGCTAGTTTGCCTAGGAGGATACCGCCGATCACAGCCCTTATTTATCCGCGCTGGGCTAATCCTGACAACTGTTTTACTACTGGCAGCGAGCTTTCTTGTGGCTTTCTGGCTAGCCACTGACTGGGGACCTGTTTTCTCTGGCTTATGTGGGCTCTGGGTATTTGCAATCGCATACCTAATCATGCTGCGGGCTGGGCTCAGTCGCGCTAGCGTGTCTGCGTGTCTGGGCCTCTTTTCAATTCTTCTAGCTATACCTGCGGTCGGATTTGCGATCGCAGGCATCCTGACTTCCTTTGTAAATACGACGCCTAGTGCGATATCTGTAAGATCGAACTGGCTGTCTAGCAGTGTCGTGGTCGCGCTACTCAGCATTTTGGGGCTGACGGGCTATCTTTACGCAGCGCTTAAGCAGCGCGCGCGGATAGACCAAGCTCGCATTGAGCTATGTCAGGCGCTATCTCAGCCCGTAGCATCACAGTCCAGCCCAGCCCAGTCAGCATTGGCTCGACCGCGCCAGCTCGCTCTGTTGATCGGAATTGGGTTGGCAGCCTGTTTTGCAATTGCCTTTGGCTTAATTCAAATTTGGCGCGATACCGCTAATTTTGATAACGGGGCATTGAGCATTGCCCTCTCAATGATTGCTATCTGCGGCGCTCTATTCTTGCTCGCCTATGGCGCTGTGGCCGTCTCATCACACGCTGTCATTAGAATGCGACGGCGGGCCACCCTGGTTTGTGCAGCTATCTCAGTGCCTCTGACCTGGCAGCTCTATTTGATCGCCAACCCTGACACAGCCACACCTGTCGGTACCATTTTTGGATTTTGGATAGTGATATTATCGGTTCTACTGATTGCAGTGCCGCTACTATGCCTCAGCCTGATCCTGACAGGCAATAGCAGCTTTACAGACGGCAGTCTTTCTACCATCGGCATACCGCTGGCCATTACGGCTATCGTGGCTGTCTATATTGCTGCAACCGAGATTTTTCCAGAGCTGCGTAACGGTAGCTTTCTAGGAAATCTTTTATCGATAGGAACTCTCACCCTAGCAGTCTTCATACCGCTGGGGCTGACGGCCTGGCTGGCAATCATCGGCATTGCGCTAGGCTTTTGCCTAATTTGGGCAGAATCTGCGCGACGAACCTTTGCGCTAGCAGGAACACTGCTGTTGACGCTGCCTCCGATTGTCTCTATGAGTCTCTTGATAGATATTAGCTATCAGATAGCTTTCACGCTTTTAAGCAGCTGCCTCATCGTCATCTCTGGAATTTACGTAGGCTGGCAAGCGATCGCAGGTAAACCTAAGTTTCGGGCCGTAGCAGAGACGGCTGTTGCACTGGTGAGTTTGGGCGGCACTCATTTTCGCAATGCCAATTTAACCCACGCAACTTTTGCAGGCGCAGTGATTAAAGGCGTCGATTTTCGCGGAGCAGTGCTGAAAAATACAGGCTTAGTCGTCAGCCCCGACTCTAGCTATGCCTGCTTTGATTGCTCAGTACCAACTCAGCTGACCCTTGCTCAACCGGCTCCGCCTAGACGAACAGGGTGAACCGGTCAACAAAAGCAGCTGAGCCGCCTATAGCAGCGTTTTGGTATAGGGCTGCAGCTTAGTGAGGAGCTGCTAGAGCGGAGTTATTGTCAAATGTGGTGTATCTAGCATCATCAGGCGACCTTCTGCAACGGGTCTAAATCAGTATCAGTCTCCTCAGCTCGAATACCATCTTTGAATGAGACACCTTCAATCACCTCGGCTAGATGCTGAAAGCCCCGAATCCGCAACCAGCGCTGCTGAGCACTCTCAACTAG
>JAAHIA010000587.1 GCA_010671975.1 Leptolyngbya sp. SIO4C1
TCTAACTTTCGATAATTTCGTTGGGTTTCATGCCGTAACTGCAACCTAGGAGCTCACAGGCGTTTCAGGAGATGTGTCAGGCAGCCAGGCCGCTAACTCTTTGCCTATTGATATATCCGGCTGAGGTTGACGCTAGTCGTTCGGTAAAGTCAGCATCACATCATCTGCAAAGAGCATTGTTAATTTTGTTACGCTGACCAGCATGCGGAACGAGAGGCAAGCCTTAACTCATCTCAAAGAAATCTTTTATTTCATGTCTGAATTTGTCAACCTCGTTGCGCTTCATATATTTAAATTCGAGTTTGAGCACATCGGAGTAGTTAGGATCGTGAAGCTGATTATAAACATTGATAAAATTCTTGGTGACCTCTGGACCAACTATGTTCAGAGTAGAGTCAATCACCTGACCTTCACCATAGAAGTGAATAAAAACCTCCTCTTCATCTATAATCACCATCTCAAACGAGTGAGAGTTTCTAGTTAGGTAGAGTTCAAAGTTTTTGCCAGGGAATTCTTCTAGATAAGTTTCAATGTCGCGCATTTTTTCGGGAATGTTGGCGGCGATGATGCGAATATAGCGCTGTACGGGCTTGATTTCGCTGGTGCCAATTACCCTAGCTCTGATGGCTTGGCCGTATTCATTTTTGTTGCCGCTAATTGCCATTGGAGAAAATCGCGTTGAGCGAATCTCTCGTCTAGCTCTCATGGTGGCAGCTATCAAAGCAGCAAACGCCTGCTTTTCGCCATCTATAAACAGATAGCTGCCGCGCAATGTCTTTTTAACCTGCTCAATCAAATCTGAGACATCTTCATGAGAAGACTTTACTTCTTGTAACAGCTCTGATATCTCTTTGGCAAAGCTTGTGCTGTAGAGCGGTGATGTTCTAATCAGCGAATACATATTGTCTAGAACTTCGCCCACGTCTCGCGTTTCTTCACCTTCTACCTGACGCTGTTCTTCCTCTAAAATCAGCTGAATCTTCTCATTGAGATAATTCCACGAAAAGCCCAGATTTCTCTCTAGGTCTTTTTCAGTTTTCTGATTGCTCAGACAGGAATTGATTGCGGCCAACGTCTTCAGCATTTCGTCTTTGGTGAAGCGCCTGCCTTGAAATTGCGACACAGGTCCTTTGAGATCGGTGACTCGCGCTCCGAAAAGGAGTGGGATTACCCGGCCCGTATCGATATGCTTAGAGAGTGCGCCAGCTTCAAACGCCATCCAAAGGCTGTCCAGGTTTTTCTGGGTGTATAGAAAAATGCCAACGTCGCTTTCCTGCAGCCTTTCAGCCAAGTCACTTGACCAGCGTTTACCCGCATCGATATCGTCTGAGCTAAAGAAAATATCTAACTCAGCTTCTGTAAAAACGTTGTACAGCCAGTCTTTTAAGATGCCAGCTATGCGTTTACTCACCTCGCCTGACCAGCTGATAAAGAGTCCAACTTTTTTGTCCATAGCCAGCGGAGACAACATGAGTACATATCAAAATTATAAAATGAGCCCCTCTCATTAAGCGCTCCGATCAGATTGCACTCTCTGTCATTCGTTTGTCTCAGAGGCAGCTTGGGCAGACACAGACCCGCCCAAGCCGTCAATCAAGTTAGGCAATACAATCGCGCTAGAGCCTTGATCGCTTAATCAGCACAATCACCCATTTGCCTGTTTGCGCGTCCGGCTGCGGCTGACTCCAATCGTTGGGTTCGGCATAGCCTAGCTTATGCAGCGTCTTGACGACTTTCCGCAGGCCGGCCAGCGAGCCCTTAATCGAATGCGTGATGTCTTCAAATCGCGGCGCTTCACCCTGCGCCACCGGCGGCGTACCCGCGCCCGAATTATTTTGGAACATGATGTCTGTTTCCTTGCTTACGACGTTGATACCCAACCCCTGCAAAATTGGCTAGGGTTAGGGCCCGACCCCAGCCGAGGGGCCAGAGTCGGGCGGGAAACAGAGCTCAGTGCACCTTAGCAAAACCCCACGCATGATCTGCAATTGGGTCAGCTAGGGTACTATGTTCCACTAGCCAACCGTTTGGCACTGACAAACGGGAGGTTAGCTGTTGGTTCGGTATTCGCGGTACCGGCCAACAGCGCCGGATGAACTGAGTTCTGAACACCGCGAAATCGCGGATAGAAAAAAGATAAAGCGGATTTGAGCGCTCAGTCAACGTTTAGTTTTGTTGCAGTGGCTATGCTTGCGATCTGGCTGACAAAATCTGATATCGCAATCGCTATGCGGCCAATAAGCGACTCATCTGTGCTTTGAGGTCAGCGGATACCGAGAGTGGCTTGTAGACTTCCCCTTCGTAGGGTTGCCAAATATAGCCGGCGCTGAAAGGCTGAAAGGCAGACGGTGCATTCATCGATTGCCAAACGCTTTCAGCCAGTACCAGCCCTGGAAAATTAAGATTAGGTGACGCCTCTAAAAGTTCTTGGTAGGTTCTAAATTCATCGACTTCTACCCCAACCAGCGCGTAGCGAAAGGTAGGGGCTGAGCGTAAATGCTGGTATAGCAAAATGCCTAACTCTGTCATTAGGTAAGCTGAATCTGGCACTTCAATGCCCATTTCGCGTTTGCCCTGGCGGCATCAGCGAAATGGGA
>JAAHIA010000588.1 GCA_010671975.1 Leptolyngbya sp. SIO4C1
GGAGGTTGGGTCATGGCACCATGGGTACACGATCCGCACTCAGGCGGTATGAAAATTCCGGCCCGGTTAAAAGAGCCTATCAAACAGCGCATATTGGCCTATGCTGCCATGACCCAACCTCCTATTCGACTATCCACGAATCACTGTAATTGAGCGCCCAGATGCAGTCTCAGCAGATTCTGTCGTGGTGCGTTCTGCGATCGGCGGCAGCCCCAACCGTTGGTCAAAAATCACCAGCCACCCGGTTGCTAACCCTAGCCCTGCCAAGTAGCGATCGATCTGTTCCAACCCCGCCTTGATTGGGTCAGGCCGCCCCTCTCGCCACACCTTCAGCTCCATCCCCAGCGTCACCTCGCCATAGCGCAAACACAAATCCATCCGGTCAGAACCAATGGCATACTCCCGCTCCAGCGTGCCGCCCCCGTTCACCACCCGATGCAAAAACGCCATCAGCACCAGATGGGGCGCAATCTCATGATACGGCGCACTCTTCAGCAGCGGCTGTCCGTGCTGTCGCCAAAAGCGCAGGAAGGCGTGTAAAAGCTGCTCTGGGTCAAGGGTACCATCCGCCGTCAGCCAACTGGGCGCAATCTGCGGCAAAGACGCCTGGGGCGTTTGACTGAGTACCCGTGGCAGCACTTCCTGATAAATCGGATTCGCGGCCATTAGCCCGCCCTGTGGGTTCAGGCGACACAGCCCTAAATCGATGAGAAACTGCACGTCATCACTGGGCACCGCCCCCAACTGCTGCCCTGCCAGCATGGGCTCAATGACAGCCCGCACCCGGTCTTCTCGCAAGATGCTGGCCAGGCTGTCGATGTGAGTGTCCTGTCGCTGAATCAAGATTTCCTTCGCCTGTTCGACCTGCTCAAGAGATATGGTGTGGTTTGGATCGGGGACGATTTCTTCTACGATTTCCTTCGCCAGGGCGTTGACCAGCCAGGGCTGCCCCTGGGTCAGCTCAAAGACTCGCTGCACCACGACTGGCGTCAAGATTTGCCCGGTCTCGGCGGTGTGCTGTTCATACAGAGACTGAATTTCGCCTTGAGTAAAGTTCCGCAGCGTCAGGGATTTGACTTTGATATTGAACGGACTGGCGGTATTAAGACGGCGGCTACCGCCAGAGGCAACCTTGTAATCGCGTACATCGCGCACGCCAATCAGCGCCAGCGACTGCGGAAACCCCTGCGGGCGACTGGGATAGCCAGAGCGTAACTGCCTTAAAAAGGCCAGCAGTGTTTGATTTTGCAGGGCGTCAATTTCGTCGATGAAGACGACGAGGGGGCGAGGCGAGGTCTGCGCCCACTGACTCAGCGCCGTGACAATTCGACTACCCGGTGCCGCCTCTTGCCACTGAGGGGGCCGCAGGTCCAAGGGCAGCATGAAGGATGCGGCTCGCTGCCATTCGCCTAAGATGGCCTGTTCTGCCGCGTTAACGTCGTCCGGGTAGGGTGCGCCCACTTCTACGGAAAGCATAATGGCGGTGTACTGGCCGCTGGCGGTGAGCTGCTGCGCTAGCGCCAGCATGGCCGTGGTTTTACCCGTTTGCCGGGGCGCGTGGAGGACGAAGTAGCCCTGCTGAGTAATTAGCCGCTCCAGATTGGGCAGCCGGGCCAAAGGCGGCAGCATGTAGTGGATATCGGCCTTACAGGGACCAGCGGTGTTGAACCATTTGGACATAGCAGCAAGGGGGCAGGGGAGCTCCCTTATTTTAGACCGGCGGTAGACGACACTCTAGAGGCATGGCGCTGCCCCTTAGGCAAAAAAATCCGACTGCCTCGCATGAGCACAGCCGGACTCCATGGTACAAGTTTGATGAAAGGCAGAAGGCAGAAGGGAAGGAAAAGAAAGAAGAACGAAAAACGAAGAACGAAGAAATTCAAAATTCAAAACTTCTCCCTGTTCCCTACTCCCTATTCCCTATCTACGCGAACACGCTATACAATCCCGTCACGCCTTCGACCACGCCAATCAGCTCATTGCTCTTCGTCAGCACCAGGGTGTCGTTCTCCAAGTCGAAGAACTTGACGCCGCTGGGGGTAAGACCGCCGAGTTTGATCTGGTCCACGCCCACCTCGAAGTCGGTGATGGTGTCGATGCCTTGGCCCAGGCCGAGGACGAACTGGTCAGCCCCCGCGCCGCCGGTGTAGGTGTCGTCGCCAAGCAGGCCGTCGAGCAGGTCATCGCCGTCGGTGCCAGTGAGCATGTCATCGTCATCAGTGCCGGTGAGGCCGCCGGTGGGTGGTTGGATGTCGCCGTCGGTAAGGGTAGCAGTAAGATCGTAAGAACCGAAAAGAACACCCACCTCTGGGAACGTCCAGCCGCTACCGCTGAACTCTACATTGGGGTCGTAGTTGCGGTTGCCCAGTTGACTGACGCCGACGTAGTAAGTACCTGCGGTTTCGGCGGTGTACTCGATGAACGGGTCGCGGGAGAAGTCTTCGCCGGGGGCTGCGCCGTCGTTGTTAGCGGCTAGCTCGTTGCCCTCAGCGTCAAATAAGCGCAGTTCGGCATCGAGTCGTTGAGGGATTCCTAGCAGTTCTTGGAAGAGATAGCCATCTGGGTAAACATTGATATTAGAAGAGTCCTCAAGTGA
>JAAHIA010000589.1 GCA_010671975.1 Leptolyngbya sp. SIO4C1
ACACAGCAGGCAGCCAGTTCGCCCTGCTGCACGCCAAGATTGTCAGGCCGAGTCCCCGCAAACACACCGTCTAAGCCGGGCAGGGCCGCTAGCGGCAGCGCCGCAGCTGGCTGAGCTAGCAGGCCAACGGTAAGGCCGACAGTAAGACCAACAGTCAGGCCAATCATCAGACTAGTCCTAAGACGAGCTAGCAGCGACAGCAGGCGATTTATCATACTGAGACTCCATACAGGTTTGATCTATATAGCAGTGTAAAGAATTTTAACTATGAAAACTCGTATTCAAAGTACTTTGATGCTCTGGACGGTGGCTGCGATCGCGGCTTGTACCAACTCACAGACAGAGACGCTGCCCAAAAATCTCAATCCGCTGGCTAAGAGCTGCTATCAGGCGCTGATGAGTGAATCACCGCCGCAGCGACCGCAGCTAGACGAGCCTCAGCCGATGAAAGACGGCACGCTGCTAATCCAGTGGCGCTTTTCTGAGACAGACTACGGCTCTTGTCAGGTCGACAGTCGCGGCGCGCTGCTGCTGTTGACCAGCAGTGAACCGAGCCCGGAGGCGGCTGATAGCGACGCTGCCAGCCCTAGTTCGCCATCCGAAGCAGCCCAGCCCTAAATCCTAAGAAATACTCGGTAACGCTAAGCTGAAGCCTAATTTAGGCTACCGTTCAAACAGCAGATATTCTGTCACTGCTAGGGCATCTATCCAAGGGATTTTCTATGGCGAGCTATTCCGAGATTAAGGCAAAGATTGAGCAGAATTTAGCGACAGCAGAAGCCCACCAGCCCCTACTCGATCAGGCCTTCAAATCTCACATGCAGCTGCATGACGCGCCGACCGAAAAAGTCTGCCTGTTTTTCCACGGTTTCACGGCTGGGCCCTATCAGTTTATGCCGCTAGGGCAGACGATGTATCGCGCTGGCTACAACGTTCTGGTGCCGCTGCTGCCCGGACATGGCCTAGCCGGCGACTGGACGCCGCACAATCCGCCGCCGCTGACCCGCGATCCCCACATCTATCTGAGGTTTGCACTCCACTGGCTGACAATTGCCCAGCAGCTGGGTCAGCGGGTAGTGATTGGCGGGCTCTCTGGCGGCGGTACACTGGCTGCCTGGCTAGCGCTAGAGAAGGCAGAGGCGATTCACCGAGCGCTGCTGTTTGCACCCTACTTCAGCGCTAGCAGCAAAGTGATTGATCTCTTTGTGGAGCACATTGATACCTACTTTCAGTGGGAAAAGCTGCTAGGGCCGGCCTATCCTGGCTTTGAAATTGAGGCGCTGCGCGCAATTTTACGAATCGCTGACTACAACTTTAGCCGCATCAAAAAGACGCAGTCCGCGCCCTTCTTTATTATCTCTAGCGAAAGCGATCGCGCCGTGGATAACCTCGACCATCGCCACTACTTTGAATACGGCCTGAAGCGACAGCCCTACTGCTGGCACCACTGCTTTGATCGGGTGCTCGATATTCCCCACACGATGATGACCGAAGCCGAAGGCAACCGCTATATTAACCTGCTCAACGTGATGGCTAAGGCGTTTATTGAGAGCAATCTGACCTGGGCTGAGGTCGAAGAGATTGCCTACCGCATGACCAAAGGTCGCACGTTCAACGCTGTGATTGCTGAGCTCGGCTGGCAGGATCGGGCCTCGCCGGATATGCCAGCCATGATTACGCTGGTCGACAAGTGGTCAATTGTAGTCAAACGCCAGATGCGCCTACAGCGCGGTCGGCGCAGCCGACGCCTGAAGTACGATCGATAGGTAGGCTATCCCTGAGCCCGACCAGTAGGATAGAAGCATGCTGTTGATATGGGCAAGCACCGTGATGGATTTCGGATGGTCTCAGATACCTGATTTCTCCTACCTGCAAAATTCCATAGAGACAATCAATCAGTACCTGTCGGGCCTGCAGACAGTCGTGGCTTGGTCTAGCCATCATCCCTACTGGGCTGTTGCGATCGCGCTGCTGAGCCTAACGCTGCTGCAGGTGCTCTTAAGCCTAACCAGCACCGCCCTGAAGCGCGCCGTGATCTGGCTGCTGCAGGCCCCGCTTAGGCTAATTGGCTGGGGTCTTATCCAAGGCTTTCGCTCAACCCAGCAGGCCCTCTCACCCACTACCGTTCCTTCTACTGATGAGCAGATCGATCAGGTCTTGGCACAGCTTGAAGTTTTGCGCAGCGAGCAAGAAGTCCTTTTGCAAGAACTCAGGCAGCTGCTCGATCGCCCTGCTGACAGTCTCTCTACAGCCGGCGTAACTTCACAGCTACCGCCACCAAAAGTATAATCGCTTAATGTGTTTCTCTTTTTCTCACTCAGCCTATTGGCATCGAGACAAAGCAGAAATGTTTAAAGATACGAACTCCTATTGGAATACATACAGCCTCAAAGCTATTTTCATAGAGGTTTACACATGGAATATCCATGAACTGGTCAGGCAAGCAGCTTGAAGCTCTGCATCAGGCGCTGCTCAGCGCTTACCCTAGAGAAAAGCAGCTCCAGCGTCTGCTTCGCATAGAGCTAGAAATACAGCTGAATACCAAGGCCGGTGGTGATAACTACAGTGAAGTTGTCTT
>JAAHIA010000059.1 GCA_010671975.1 Leptolyngbya sp. SIO4C1
GTTCGAACAGGCTGTTCGCAATACGACGCCTCTGGTGGAAGTTAAAGCCCGTCGGGTGGGCGGTGCCACCTATCAGGTGCCTATGGAAGTTCGCACCGACCGAGGCACGGCGCTGGCGCTGCGCTGGTTGACTCAGTTTTCCCGACAGCGCGCTGGCAAAACCATGGCCATTCGGCTGGCCAATGAGTTTATGGATGCAGCCAATGAAACCGGTGGCGCTGTTCGCAAGCGCGAAGAGACGCATCGTATGGCCGAAGCAAACAAGGCCTTTGCCCACTATCGCTATTAAGCTAGAGAGCACAGGCTCAACGCCGCTGAATCTATCTGCTTATGGCTTCAGCGGCTTAATTGGAAGGAGGTAGCTGTGGCACGTAAGTTCCCGCTCGAGAAAGTTAGAAATATTGGGATTGCCGCTCACATCGACGCTGGCAAGACAACCACAACTGAGCGTATTTTGTTCTACTCTGGCGTCGTACACAGAATTGGCGAGGTGCACGATGGCAATGCAGTTACTGACTGGATGGAGCAAGAGCGAGAGCGAGGCATTACCATCACAGCTGCTGCAATCACCACTAGCTGGCGAGATCATCAGATCAACATTATTGATACTCCCGGACACGTAGATTTCACCATTGAGGTTGAGCGCTCGATGCGCGTACTGGACGGGGTAATTGCCGTATTCTGCTCGGTTGGAGGCGTACAGCCCCAGTCAGAAACCGTCTGGCGCCAGGCCGATCGCTACAGCGTGCCCCGCATTGCCTTTGTCAATAAGATGGATCGCACGGGCGCGAACTTTTACAAAGTCTATGAGCAGGTAAAGGACCGGCTCAGGGCTAACGCAATTCCTATTCAGCTGCCGATTGGTGCAGAGGATAAGTTTCAAGGGGTCGTTGACCTGGTAGAGATGAAGGCCTACCTGTATGCCAACGATCTAGGGACTGATATTCGCAAAGTCGATATTCCAGCCGATATGCAGGCAAAAGCGCAGGAGTATCGCGCAATTTTGGTAGAGGCCGTCGCCGAAGCCGATGACGACCTGATGGAGAAATATCTTGAAGGGACAGAGATTACCAACGCTGACATTATGGCCGGCGTGCGCCGAGGCACTGTAAACGGCTCGATGGTGCCAATGCTCTGCGGATCTGCCTTTAAAAACAAAGGAGTCCAGCTGCTGCTCGATGCCATTGTTGACTATCTGCCGTCTCCGCTTGAGGTAAAGGCGATTCAGGGAACTTTGCCCGATGGGGAAGTTGGCGATCGCAAGTCAAGCGACGACGAGCCGATGGCGGCTTTAGCCTTCAAAATCATGTCTGATCCCTACGGGCGGCTGACCTTTTTGCGCATGTATTCGGGCGTCATGACCAAGGGCAGCTATGTGTACAACGCGACAAAGGGTAAGAAAGAGCGAATTTCGCGACTGATTGTGCTCAAAGCAGACGAGCGCATCGAGGTCGATGAGCTGAGAGCTGGCGATCTTGGCGCAGCACTGGGGCTTAAGGACACGACTACCGGTGATACTATCTGCGATCCGGACAGTCCGATTATCCTTGAATCGCTGTACGTGCCTGAGCCTGTGATCTCGGTGGCAGTGGAGCCCAAAACTAAGCAGGACATGGAAAAGCTTTCAAAGGCGCTACAGGCGCTTTCGGAAGAAGATCCAACCTTTCGGGTAACCACGAACGCCGAGACCAATCAGACCGTGATTGCAGGCATGGGGGAACTTCATCTAGACATTCTCGTCGATCGGATGAAGCGAGAATTCAAGGTAGAAGCAAATATTGGTGCACCTCAGGTGGCTTACCGCGAGACGATTCGCAAAGCGGTTCAAGCAGAGGGCAAATTTGTGCGCCAAAGCGGTGGTAAAGGCCAGTATGGCCACGTGGTGATCGAGGTTGAACCCGGAGAGCCGGGCAGCGGCTTTGAGTTTGTCTCAAAGATCGTTGGCGGTGCGATTCCGAGGGAGTACATCGCTCCAGCAGAATCTGGCATGAAAGAAAAGTGCGAATCTGGTATTCTAGCTGGGTATCCCGTTATCGACCTTAAGGTCACGCTGGTAGACGGCTCTTACCACGATGTTGACTCTTCGGAGATGGCGTTTAAGATTGCCGGCTCCATGGCCATTCAAGACGCAGTCATGAAGGCTTCTCCAGCTCTTCTAGAACCTATGATGAAGGTTGAGGTTGAAGTCCCCGAAGATTTTCTGGGGGACGTCATGGGTGACCTCAACTCTCGTCGTGGACAGATAGAAGGGATGGGCTCAGAGGAAGGACTTGCTAAAGTAACAGCAAATGTCCCTCTGGCTGAGATGTTTGGGTATGCCACCGACATTCGTTCAAAAACGCAGGGTCGCGGCATCTTTTCTATGGAGTTCAGCAGCTACGACGAGGTTCCTCGTAACGTTGCTGAAGCAGTCATCGCTAAAAACAAAGGGAACGCATAAGTAAATTAGGGACACGTTAGATTCATGGCACGCGAAAAGTTCGAAAGAAGTAAACCCCACGTTAACATTGGCACCATTGGTCACGTTGATCATGGTAAGACCACGCTAACAGCAGCGATCACCATGGCGCTGGCAGCAGCTGGTAGCGCTAAGGCTCGTAAGTATGACGAGATTGACGCAGCCCCTGAGGAAAAGGCACGGGGAATCACCATCAACACAGCTCACGTTGAGTATGAGACCGAAAGCCGTCACTATGCTCACGTAGACTGCCCGGGTCACGCCGACTATGTGAAGAACATGATCACCGGCGCAGCCCAGATGGACGGCGCTATTCTGGTTTGCTCAGCAGCAGACGGCCCGATGCCTCAAACGCGCGAGCACATCCTACTCGCCAAGCAGGTCGGCGTACCTAACATCGTGGTCTTCCTGAACAAGCAAGATCAGGTGGATGACGAAGAGCTGCTTGAGCTAGTTGAGCTCGAAGTACGCGAGCTGCTTAGCTCCTACGATTTTCCAGGCGATGATATTCCGATTGTGGCTGGGTCAGCCCTGAAGGCGGTTGAAGCGCTGAGTTCAAACAGCAACCTCGGTCGCGGTGAAGATGAGTGGGTAGATAAGATTCACTCGCTGATGGATGAGGTAGATGCCTACATTCCAACGCCGGAGCGCGATATTGATAAGCCTTTCCTGATGGCGGTTGAGGACGTGTTCTCAATCACGGGTCGGGGTACGGTGGCGACCGGTCGAATCGAGCGCGGTAAGGTTAAGGTCGGCGAAACCATCGAAATTGTCGGCATTCGCGATACCCGCAGCAGTACGGTCACCGGTGTCGAAATGTTCCAGAAGACGCTGGATGAAGGCATGGCGGGTGACAACGTTGGCGTGCTGCTGCGCGGTGTTCAAAAAGCTGATATTGAGCGCGGCATGGTTCTGGCTAAGCCCGGCAGCATTACGCCTCACACCAAGTTCGAGTCTGAGGTTTACATTCTGACTAAGGAAGAAGGCGGCCGCCATACGCCGTTTTTCCCAGGCTATAAGCCTCAGTTCTACGTACGAACCACGGATGTGACCGGCACGATTGATGCTTTCACCGCTGACGACGGCAGCACTGCTGAAATGGTGATGCCAGGAGATCGGATCAAGATGACCGTGACTCTGATCAACCCGGTTGCTATTGAGCAGGGAATGCGCTTTGCCATTCGTGAAGGCGGCCGCACCGTTGGTGCAGGCGTCGTTTCTAAAATCGTGCAGTAGGGCTTTAGCTGAAGGTCTATTGCAGGGAGCAGGTCACAGGCTGTGGCTGCTCCCTGATTTTTCTCTGCATCAGCTTTTAGGGACGCGATCGCACAGGCTGCGTCCCTACCGCACCTTGATAACTGAAAAAACTTTGAACTTTCAATGGCTACTATTCAACAGCAAAAGATCCGCATTCGGCTGAAAGCGTTCGACCGTCGTTTGCTAGACACCTCCTGCGAAAAGATTGTCGATACGGCCAATCGCACCAACGCTACTGCCATTGGGCCAATTCCGCTGCCCACTAAGCGTAAGATTTACTGCGTGCTGCGCTCTCCCCACGTAGACAAAGACTCTCGAGAGCATTTTGAAACCCGCACTCACCGCCGGATCATCGATATTTATCAGCCCTCTTCCAAGACGATTGACGCGCTGATGAAGCTAGATCTGCCGGCAGGGGTTGACATTGAGGTGAAGCTTTAGAACTTTATAGACAAAGAAAGCTGCCTAGCGTTGGGGGGTGAGCTGCAAGAGCTCCTCTGCCCTGAGCTAGGCTGCTGCGCTAGAGGGCTTAGGTTAGAATAAAGCTAAGCCTGGATTTTTCTTTTCAAATCGTTTTTAACTACGCTGCTTTTCAGGTTGTTGTCGAAGTCATTTCTCTAAGCAAACGATAATGGATTTTGCTTCATCAGTGGCTGTACGAGAGCTGCCGCTTTTTCCGCTTCCTGAGCTAGTGCTCTTTCCTGGCAGGCGACTGCCGCTTCACATCTTTGAATTCCGTTATCGCATCATGATGAATACCATTCTTCAGAGCGATCGTCGCTTTGGGGTTTTAATGGTAGACCCAACCACTAGCGATATTGCCAAAGTTGGCTGCTGCGCCGAGATTGTCCACTATCAGCGGCTGCCGGACGACCGTATGAAGATTTTGACGGTGGGTCAGCAGCGCTTTCGCGTGCTTGACTATGTGCGCGAGAAACCCTATCGCGTCGGCTTAGTGGAATGGATTGACGATGAACCTACGCAGCAAAGCCTGACGCCTTTAGCGTCTGAAGTCGATCAGCTGCTGCGTGACGTGGTGCATCTCTCTGCTAAGCTGACGAGTCAAGACATTCAGTTTCCAGAAAATATTCCCGATCTGCCGCTAGAGCTGTCCTACTGGGTAGCTAGCACGCTGCACGGCGTTGCCAGCGAACAGCAGTCGCTTTTAGAAATGCAGGACACTGCCGGGCGGCTCGAGCGAGAAGCCGAAATTTTGATGTCAACCCGCAATCACCTAGCGGCTAGAACAGCGCTAAAAGACGTTTTAGAGTAGCGGCTCTAGGCAGTCCATCGGCAAGATGCTGTAGCTGCCAAAAACTTTGAGGGTCTGAGTACAGTTTTTTAGCAGCTGCACAGCGGCCTGCGTGTTTGGATCGGCCAGGCTTGCTTCGATATCTACAAAGAAATGGTAGTCGCCTAGCGCCCGCTTTGTGGGTCTAGACTCAATCCGGCTCATGTTGATGTTTTGGGTGGCGAACAGCTGCAGCGGTTTGAGCAGCGCCCCAGGCGCGTTGGTGGGTAGGCTAAAGGCCAGCGAAGTAAAGCTACCTGAGGTAGAGGGCTGCCGACTGAGAATCCAAAATCGGGTGCAGTTGTCGGTGTGATCGCTGATCGGGTAGGCCAGCATCGGCAGCTGATAGAGCTGCGCGGCCCACTGAGACGACACTGCCGCCGCGCTGCGATCGCGCTCAAGCTGCTGCAGGGATTCCGTGGTTGAGCTAGTTGGAATCAGCTGCGCTTGAGGCAGCCGCTGAGCCAGCCACTGCTGGCACTGTGATAGGGCCTGCGGGTGCGAATAGACGGTTGCGATGGCGCTGAGCTCAGCGGCATGAGACAGCAGCGCATGCCGGATGGGTAGCACCAATGCCTGCTGAATCTGTAGGCTATCGGTTTCCCACAGCGTGTCTAGCGTATTGGCAACGCTGCCGCCAATCGAGTTCTCGATGGGTACTACGCTAACGTCGCTATGCGCCTGCGCCGTTGCCTGAATGGTTTGAACAATGCTGGGATAGGCGCACAGCGTGGCCGACTGCTGCTGCTGCGCTAGCCAGCGAACGTAGGTAGCTGCCGCCCATTCTGAATAGGTGCCAGGCGGCCCCAAATAAGCAATTGAAATCATATCCAATAGTGTCTCATCTACCGGCTGCAATCGGCCCAAATTGAGCTGAAGATAGCCCCTGAGTTAGATCGCGAGGGTTGATGAAAGTGATAAAGTTAAGTTGAAGAAAGGACTGCGCAAACTGCGCAAACAGTCGCAAATAGTGTGATCTCTCCAAGGTGCGATGGCCTGTTTTAATGCATCCCAGTCTATTTCAATCACTGTGCCGTCAGCGCCTCTACCTATCGAATCCTATCTCATGCAGCGCGATCGGCTAGTCTATGCCCTGATGGATGAGCGTCAGGTAGATGTGCTTGATACCGATCTATTTCGCTTTCGACTGCAGCCGCTAAAGTTCATTATGCTAACGCTGAAACCTGTTGCGGATATTCGGGTGCAAAATCAGCAGAGCGGCATCGTGGTCTGGGCTGAAGACTGTTACTTAGCTGATAATGCTGCGCTCAGTAAACGGTTCTCACTGACGCTGCAGGGCACTCTACAGCCGCAAACGCTAGAGACTGAGACAAAGCTGAACGGGCAGGCTGATTTGCAGGTGAAAGTTGACTTACCAGCGGCGCTTAAGCTAACGCCCAGAGGGCTACTGGAGGCCACCGGCAACGGCATTCTCAACGGTATTTTACTCACTATGAAACAGCGCCTGATGCAGCGCCTGATTGCAGACTATCAGAGCTGGGCCGCCCAGGAGCTAGAGATGAGCTCAGCCAGGGCCTAGGGCCGCGTCAAGCTTAAAATTTTAGACGGTATTAGTGGACATTGGACGGTCTATTTGCCGCACTAGAGCAGCTGCAGCTGGCAGGGCTTAAAAGATTGACGGTGCTGCTGAGACGGCCCAAGCGTTTGCAAGGCGGCTCGATGCTTAGCACTGCCGTAGCCTTTATTGGCAGCCAGGTCGTAGCCAGGATAGCGCTGAGCTAGCCGCACTATCAGCGCATCTCGCCAGACTTTAGCGACAATGCTGGCCGCTGCGATTGCTAGCGATCGCTGGTCGCCCTTTACCCAGGCTTCTTGAGCAATATCCAAGGCTGGAATCAGCTGATTGCCATCCACCAGACAGCGTGTCGGACGCGGCTGTAGGCGCAGCACAGCTCGCCGCATTGCTAGCAGCGAAGCCTGCAAGATGTTGATGCGATCAATTTCACGCACAGAGGCATAGCCAACGCAGCAGCTAGTGGCCGCCGCTTGAATCTGCAGCGACAGCTGAGTTCGCCGGTTTGCGCTCAGCCGCTTGCTATCGGTGACACCCGCTAGCTGCAGCGACTGCAGAGCAGATTCAGGCAGAATCACGGCAGCGGCCACCACAGGGCCAAATAATGCGCCTCGGCCAACTTCGTCAACGCCGGCTACTAGCGCACCATGGGAATTTACCTGGCTGCTATTCGCCACTGGCAGCGGCCGTCGCCGATGAACGACGACGGCGACGACGGCGCTGAGTGCTGGAAGTGGTTTCTTCTACAGCCTCTTCTGCAGCCTCTTCTGCAGTCTTGTCAGAAGCATCAGAAACGGCTTTGGCGGCATCGCTGTTTGTGTCATTCGCCTCGGCGCGTTTGGCAGCTGCTGATGAATTTGTCCTAGCTGCGCTGCTATCGTCGGCTTCTCCCGGCAGCACCACTGAAACAATCGCATTTTTTGGATCTTTTACTGTCTGCTGACTGAGCACCAGCGGTGAGATACCCATGGCCGCATAGACGCGCTGCTCTTCTGGGGTCATCTCAACTGAAATATTTTCGGGCGGCGTTTCTGGCTTCCGACCGCGACCATTGCGCGATCGCTTGCTGCCGTTGCGAGCGCTCTCTGTCTCTTCAGCAGCCGGCTTGGGGGCTGATTCATTGGTTTCTGGCTCGGGCGGCGGCGCGGTTCGTCCGCGAGGCGTTGGCGTCTCTGAACCCCTTCGCCGGCGCCGCCGATTGCTGCGCGAGCCAGCCTTTTCCTGGTAGTCAGGATGGTTGAGCAGATTTAGCGCCTGCAGGTCTTGCGTAGGCTCAAGCGACTCGGCGCGGCTATCGCGTGCAGATGCAGTATGGCGTGTAGGCAGCGGCGTTGGCCCCGTGCTGCCGCGATTGGCCACCGCCGAGCGTTCGGCTGCAACCGGCGCTTCACCCGGCAGGTGGACGATGTGCCCTAGCCCACCGCAGGTTTCACAGGGGCGGCCAAACAGCTCGTAGATGTTTTGCCCCTGACGCTTGCGAGTCAGCTCAACCAGGCCTAGCTCAGAAAGCTGCGAAATTTGAGGTCGTGCTTTATCGGCTCTGAGGGCTTTGCTAAAGTGCTCTAGCACCTGCAGCTGGTCACGGCGCGAATCCATGTCGATAAAGTCGACAATGATCACGCCCGCTACGTTGCGCAGACGCAGCTGTCGGGCAATCTCAGTCGCGGCTTCGCAGTTGGTCCACAGTACGGTTTCTCTCGCCGTGGCAGAGCGAGTAAATGAGCCCGAGTTGACGTCTATTACCGTCAGCGCCTCGGTGGGCTCAATGATGATGTATCCCCCTGACGGGAGATCAACCCTAGGTTTGAGGGCCTCGCGAATCGCTGCATTGACCCGGAAGTATTCTAAGATGGGGTCTTCGCTACGGTGGTGGTCAATCAGCACTCCGACCGGAACGCGACCATCGCTCCAGCTAGACAGATGCTGCTTCACTCGCTGCAGACCGGTGTGTGAGTCGGTGACGATGCGATTGACGTCTGAGCTGTAGACATCGCGCAGAACCCGCTGAATAAAGTCGTCATCGCGATTTAGCAGCGCCGGCGCTCGCGTGGATAGCGCTTCTTGCTGAATCGACTCCCATCGCCGCTGCAGCGCCTCTAGGTCTTCGATAATGGCGTCTTCAGAAACCCCTTCAGCTTCGGTTCTAATTAAAAGCCCCATACCAGGCGGCTTAACTAAAATGCCGAGCGCCCTGAGACGGTGGCGTTCGGCATCGCTGCGAATTCTGCGGGAGAGATTAACACCTCTACCATAGGGCATTAAGACCAAATACCGGCCGGGCAGCGTCACCTTACCGGTCAGTCGCGGTCCCTTATTGCCGGTAGGTTCTTTCATGATCTGCACCAGCACCTTTTGCTGCGGTGCTAGCAGCTCCGTAATTGAGCCAGCTGTTCGCTTCAGTCGTAGCGGCCCCAGATCTGAGACATGCATGAAGCCGTTACGCTCGCTATCTCCAATATTGACGAAAGCGGCGTCAATTCCGGGCAATACGTTCTCAACCGTACCTAGATAGATATCGCCCACCTGATGGCTGCCGGTGGCAACAATAATCTCTTGAATCTGATCTTCTGAAAAAACGGCGGCAACTCGATGCTGCTCTGCAATGATGATTTGCTTAGGCATTCAATTTCCTCTGAAACCTTTTGCCAGCAAGCGCCCAATTCTCACACATTAGAGACGCCTGCCAATCTTAAAGTCAATCTGCATAACCCTAATCAAACGTCAACCCTCGCATAGCAGGGCACAACGCTATTGAACAACCGAAGGAAACTATGGAACTGGACAGTAATCACTTACGTCCGCCAGTCTTTGGTTGAAAAAACCTTACGGTGAGTACTGCGGCCCCAGGAACCTGCCCGAGCCTTGCCAAGATCTTGTGACACAAGAATTCTGACAGAAGCGACGTCAGTCTCAGTACCCTACGCGCACCAAATTTAAACCAAGGAAACCTCAGTAGCTTCCTGCGGTAGCTTCTGTTGAAATGCATTATAGCGCTAGTCAGCTCACATGACTAGCGCTAGCCGGCTATTTTGTTGATAAAACTTAAGCTGCTGAGCCAAGCTGACGCAGCAACCGGGCGCGCTATGAGGCAGACGCCACCGGCACAGGTGCTGATGGCACCGATGTTTCGGGTTCAGCATCTAGGTGCTGCATGAGAAATACAATCAGCGGATAGCGCTTGGGCAGCTCTCGGCGGATCACCCGGCGCAGCTCTTCCTCTAGGCGAGATCGCAGCGCATCCCAGTTGACCTGCGGATTCCGACTTTCAGGCTCGTCAAGCGCCTCGCTCCAGCGGTTGCGCAACCCGCTGACCAGCGTATTTTCGATCAGTTTCTCCCACTGTGCCTGGCTGTGCACGCTAACGACGCCGCGCAGGTGCACAATCGGCTGACCGAGCAGCTGTCCCTGCAGGTTGACGGCAGCCGAAACGGTGATCATGCCATCTTCAGCCAGCTGCTGTCGCTCTTTCAGCACGCTGCGCTGTACCATACCGTCGCGCGAGGAATCCACGAGCTCAATACCAGAGGGGACTTTACCTGCAATCCGAATGCTGTCTTCAGCAATTTCAACCACATCTCCGTTGTTGATAATCACCATATTCTCAGCTGGAATTCCCATGCTTTGAGCCGTCTGAGAATGCTTGACCAGCATCCGATGTTCGCCATGTACCGGCAGGAAGAACTTGGGACGCGTCATAGCAATCATCAGCTTTTGATCTTCTTGAGCGCCGTGGCCTGAGACGTGAATCCCTTTATTTTTGCCATAGACAACCTGAGCGCCCTGCATCATAAGCTTGTCAATCGTGTTCACCACGGCAATCGTATTGCCCGGAATTGGATTGGCTGAGAAGATGATCGTGTCGCCTTCTTTCACCCTGATCTGGCGGTGCGAGCCGTTGGCAATTCGAGTCAGCGCGGCCATGGGTTCACCCTGCGAGCCAGTCGTCAGAATCATGGCCTTCTCATCGGGGCAGTGTTTCAGCTCGTTGAGCGGCTTGAATAGATCATCGGGGCACTTGATGTAGCCCAGGCTGCGAGCGTGAGCAATCACGTTCAGCATCGAGCGGCCGACGATAAATACCGAGCGACTGTGCTTTTGGGCCAGCTCTAGCAGCATGTTGACGCGGTGGACCGAGGAGGCAAACGTGGTGACCATCAGCCGTCCCTTGGCTAGGCTAAACTCGCGATCGAGGTTAGGAAAGACCGAGCGCTCAGACGGGGTGTGACCAGGTACCTCCGCATTAGTTGAGTCGCTAATCAAGCAGAGCACGCCCTGTTCGCCATAGGCAGCCAGCCGCTGAAGGTCAAAATATTCACCGTCAACCGGCGTGTGGTCAACCTTAAAGTCACCAGAGTGAATGACGACGCCCACCGGCGTGTGGATAGCAACGGTAAAGCTATCGGCAATGGAATGGGTGTTGCGAATATACTCCACCACAAAAGACTCACCAATGCGCACCATTTCGCGCGGCTGTACCGTCTTGAGCTCGGTGCGATCGGCGACGCCTGCTTCAGCCAGCTTATCTTTGAGCAGCGCCATGGCTAGGCGAGGCCCGTAGATTACCGGGATATCAAACTGCTTTAGGTGAAAGGCGATGCCGCCAATATGGTCCTCGTGACCGTGGGTGACGATCATACCCTTAATTTTCTTGCGATTTTCCCGCAGATAGGTCACATCCGGCAGCACGAGGTTGACGCCGTGCATCCCATCGCTAGGAAAGGCTAACCCTGCATCTAGCAGCATAATTTCATCATTGATCTCAAACACGCAGGTGTTTTTGCCAATTTCATGCAGTCCGCCTAGCGGAACAACTTTTAGCGCAGGAGTCTGTTTGCTTCGAGTCATATAGTTTCCTGGATTGAATAGTTAGTAAACGCACAAAAAGATTTGAAAGGCCGCCGCGAGCCGTTTTGAATGGACGTAGAAAGACGCTGGTGAGGATCGCCTAGCTGAAGCATCGGTCGCTATCGGCAAGCGGGTAGATCGCTGCCTGGCTGAAGCACTAGGCGGCAACAGACTGCAAATCAAGCGTCTTTAGAACGGTCTGCAGCCGCTCGTGAATATCGTCTGGAATGGCACAAAGCGGCGGCCGACTGATGCCTACAGACCATCCCTGCAGACACAGCGCCGCTTTAACCGGAATGGGATTTGTGGTTGCAAAAAGAACCTTAAACAGCGGTAGCAGCTTTAGGTGTATGTCTCTAGCCTGGTCAACTTGACCCGCTTCAAAAGCCTGAACCATGTTTTGTAGCTCGCTGCCGACCAGATGGCTAGCTACGCTGACAACGCCTACGGCACCGACTGCCAGCATGGGCAAGGTCAACGAGTCGTCTCCAGAATAGATGTCAAAATTAGCGGGGCATAGCCGCCGCAGTTCGCTGGTCTGATCAAGATTCCCACTGGCTTCCTTAATAGCCACAATGTTAGGGATTTTGGCCAGCTTAGCGACCGTCTCTGGTAAGAGATTGCAGCTGGTGCGCCCCGGAACGTTGTAAAGCATCATCGGCAAGTCAGGGACAGCCGCTGCGATCGCGTGAAAGTGATCGTATAGCCCCCTCTGCGGCGGCTTGTTGTAGTAAGGCACAACCTGCAGCGTGCCATCTAGACCGAGCTGCTGCGCCTTCTGCGTTGCTTCAATGGCTTCTTGAGTGCTGTTAGAACCGGTCCCAGCCATCACCTTGGCTTTTGTGGCCACGGCTGAACGAACGACCTGGAAGAGCTTGTACTCCTCTTCCCATGATAGCGTTGGCGACTCGCCTGTGGTGCCGCAAACTACCACAGTATCGGTCCCGCTATTGACCAAATGCTTAGCGAGCTGTTCCGCCACTTCATAGTTGACAGCACCCGATTGATTAAAAGGCGTAATCATCGCCGTCAGCACTCGTCCAAACCGCGCCACCTAACCTTGCTCCTTCATGTATTTGATTTTGCGATCGCGCCAAGCAGCCGTCTCAGAACCTTCCGCGCACTGGACAGCGCGCCAGACTGCACAGGTTAATGCGCACATTAAACTGCGTCCATCAAACAGCAGCAGGACTTTTGACCGCATTCTTAGCTGCAAGTAATTCAGCAATCTGTACGGCATTAAGAGCCGCACCTTTGCGAATCTGATCGCCGCTCAGCCACAGCTCAAGACCGCAGGGATGCGATAAATCTTGCCGCAAACGCCCCACCAGCACATCGTCTTGGCCGCTTGCTTCCATCGGCATTGGGAAATAGTTAGCCTGCCAGTCTTCGACTAAGCGCACGCCTGGTGCCTGAGCCAGCTGCTCACGAGCCGTTTCAACCGCAAAAGGAGAGGCAAATTCTAAGTTGATGGCTTCAGAGTGAGCCCGCAAAACGGGGACTCGAATGCAGGTCGCCGTTATCCGCAGCGCTGATTCCCCAAAAATTTTGCGAGTCTCATTGATCATCTTCATTTCTTCCTGGCAGTAGCCCTGCTCATTCAGCGGCGAGTTGTGAGCAAAGAGATTAAAAGCCAGGGGATAAGGAAAGATCTCAGCCTTAGGAGTGCGCTCTGACAAAATAGCTTGGGCCTGCTGTTTGACCTCTTCCATCGCGCGAGCACCGGCACCGCTAGCAGACTGGTAGGTCGAAACGACGACTCGCTGGATTGGCTGCACCTGATGCAGCGGCCACAGGGCAACGCTCATCAAGATGGTTGTGCAGTTCGGGTTAGCAATAACGCCCTGGTGAGACAGTGCTGCTTCTGGATTCACCTCAGGAACCACTAGCGGCACGCCGTCAGTCATACGGAAAGCGCTGGAATTATCCACCACCACCGCCCCAGCGCGGACGGCCTTAGGGGCCCACTCCCGAGAAATAGCGGCCCCGGCCGAAGCCAGTACCAAATCAACGTCGGCAAAAGCCGAGTCTTCTAAAACTTCAACTGGGACAGCCTCCCCTTTGAAGATCAAAGTTTTCCCCGCCGAGCGAGCAGACGCTAGCAGCTTGAGCGATTTGAGCGGAAAATCTCGGGTTTCTAACAGTTTTAGCAGCTCAGTGCCAACTGCGCCCGTCGCCCCTAAAATAGCGACACGATAAGCTTCAGGCAAGCGAATATCCTCCTTTTCGATTAATGGTTTTGATTAATATATTGATTTAATGAGCGATATAGCCTACAGAAAAAAGTGAAAGTTCAGGAAAAACTCCTCGTAAAAGCAAACTCTAATGCCAGCCTATTCAGTTGTAGAAAGATTGTGAGTAAAGCAGAAACCAGATGTCAACAGTTTCAACTTTTTTACAATTTCAGCTTTACAGTGCCAGCCCTGGTGCCTCGCCCCTACCTTAACCGAGTCTTAACAGAGCTGACGACAGCTTTAGCTAACTTATCCTAACCGATCTAGCTTGACCAGTGAGCTATCTAGACCGTGCTAAATGCTTAGCATCGTGCCACAGCATATTACTACATCTGTTTGATAAATATCAAAGCTCGCACCGGCTAAGCACTAGCTTCGTCTCACCAGTCTCAGAGATATGTCCGCTTCACAGGCGTCAGCCGTCAGCTAGCGGAGGCGCTGCCAACGGAGATTAAATCAGAAAGCCTAGCCTCCGAATTCAAATGATCGGGTAACATAGCTAGTTGCGACTTAAATTACTGGCTGCTGCTGCTCACCCACCTGCTAGATTGGCGTAAAGGCCAATGTCTGCGCCTTCTCCAAGCGTTCCTTACCTCAGTACTCAAAAAAACAAGACGAAACCCTCAATGAAAGTTACTCAGGAAAAGCTGCCCGAAAGCCAAATTGGTCTAGAAATCGAAGTCCCTGGCGAGCTATCAGGTAAAACCTACGAGCAGGTTTTGCGCAAGTACATGCAAACTGCCAATATTCCTGGGTTTCGCAAAGGTAAGGTGCCGCGTCAGGTCTTGATTCAGCGGCTTGGCTCTAATCGACTCAAGGCAGCGGCCCTTGAAGAACTGGTTCAATCCGCAATCGATCAGGCAATTGAGCAAGAAGACATCGAGGCAATTGGCAACTATCAGCTGCAGTCCTCCTTTGAGGATTTGATTAATCAGTATGAACCTGGAAAGCAGCTGACAATTTCTGCCTCAGTAGATGTGCCTCCCCGAGTCACCCTAGAAAAGTACAAAGGACTATCTGTGAAAGCTGAAGAGTCCAAATACGATCCTGCGCGCATCGACGAAACGCTTGAGCGCTATTTGGAGAATATGGCTACTTTGGTGCCGGTTGAGGATCGCTCAGCAGAGGAAGGCGACGTTGCCGTAGTTGACTTCACTGGAAAAGTTGCTGAGCCTGGTCAAGCGCCTGAAGAGTTCGAAGGCGGCAGTGCCCAAGACTTTCAAGTTGAGATTAAAGAAGGTCGATTCATTCCTGGCTTTGTCGAAGGCATCGTCGGAATGTCACCCGGTGATACTAAAGATATTGAGGTTACCTTTCCAGAAAGCTATCCTCAAGAAACGCTCGCTGGTAAGCCGGCTATCTTCACAATTACGCTGAAGGAGCTGAAGGAAAAAGAGCTGCCAGATCTAGACGATGAGTTTGCGCAAGAAGTGAGCGAGTTTGAGACGCTAGCCGAGCTCAGAGGATCTTTTGAAGAGCGCTATCAGCAAGAGGCCGAAGAAGCCACCGCAGCGAATCGAGAGAAGGCACTGCTAGATGAGCTAGTTAAGCACCTCGATGCGGAAATTCCTAAGACGCTCGTGCAGCGAGAAGTAGACTACATCGTGACTCAAACCGTGATGCAATTTGCTAATCAGGGCATTGATGTCAATAAATTCTTGACTAAAGAATTAGTGGCTAATATGCGCAACAATGCGCGACCTGACGCAACTGAGCGGCTACGTCGAACGCTGGCGCTAGGGGAAATTGCCAAACAAGAGTCAATCACCGTTGAAGAAGAGGCAGTCGAATCGCGTATCAAAGAAATGATGCAGGAGGTTGACGACCCTGCCAAAATTGATCCTGAGCGACTACATCAAGTGGTGCATGAGGATTTGCTAAAGGAAAAGATCTTAGCCTGGCTAACTGAGAACTCAGACATAGAATTAGTGCCAGAAGGGTCATTGACGCCCGATGCAGAGGCCGTGGCTGGTTCGGAGTCTGAAGCAGCAGCGTCAGCGCCCAATACAGAGTCTGCAGTAGAGGCTGAAACAGGGACTAAAACAGTAGATGTTGTGGCTACCGACGTCGAAGCAGATAGTGAAGCAGAGACCGGCGAAGAGGAGTAGACAAAAATTACGGCATGCAGCAAAAGCCGCCCTATCAGGGTGGTTTTTTGTAAATACCTTTGGCAAAACGAGCGTTAGGCATTACCGTGTTGTAGGTTGATATCTAGTAGATGTTAAAACTGATAGCTTTTCGCTAAAGTTTGAGAAAGCCCTTGATCAAAAGTGAGTTGGGGCATAATAAAGAC
>JAAHIA010000590.1 GCA_010671975.1 Leptolyngbya sp. SIO4C1
TCTAAGGAAGACACACTATGCAAGACGCAATTACTTCTGTAATTAATTCTTCTGACGTTCAGGGTAAGTACCTGGATCAGTCCTCAATGGACAAGCTTAAGGCTTACTTCCAAACGGGTGAACTGCGCGTTCGAGCAGCAACTAGCATCAGCGCCAACGCCGCTGAGATTGTTAAGGAAGCAGTTGCTAAGTCCTTGCTGTACTCTGACATTACCCGTCCCGGCGGAAATATGTACACCACTCGTCGCTATGCAGCCTGCATCCGCGACCTAGACTACTATCTCCGCTACTCCACCTACGCTATGCTGGCAGGCGATCCTTCTATTCTCGATGAGCGCGTGCTCAACGGTCTGAAGGAAACCTACAACTCACTGGGCGTACCGGTTGGAGCTACCGTACAAGCCATCCAAGCCATGAAGGAAGTTACCGCTAGCCTAGTCGGTGCTGATGCTGGTAAGGAAATGGGCGTTTACTTTGACTACATCTGCTCTGGCCTCAGCTAGGTCGGCTTAGATGTACATTGAGCCTGTCTTAGACAGGTTGAGTTAAAGCATCGGAAGTCTGAGGCGAGTGTTAAAGCTATCGAGGCTGCTTAAGTTACGACAGTTTGGCATTGGCTTACAGACTTCCGGCTTTGCTTTTAGGTCAGAATTCTTGGTTCACATTCAAGGATAGGCAGCGGTTTGCTAGGTTAGCTGCCATTAGCGCCAAGACAGCAAAGATTGCTAGTAGAAATTGCCCAACTCAGTCTCGCTGTTTTAGCTGCTGTAGTTGATTTCATTAAGAGTAGGAGAGATCCCTATTATGCGCATGTTTCGGATTACTGCCTGCGTACCCAGTCAGACCCGTATTCGCACCCAGCGCGAATTGCAAAATACGTTTTTTACCAAGCTCGTTCCCTACGATAACTGGTTTATCGAGCAGCAAAGAATTCAAAAAATGGGTGGAAAGATTGTCAAGGTAGAACTGGCAACTGGCAGACCTGGAATGAACACAGGGCTTGCTTAGCGGTCTGACCAGCAGACTCACTTTCCTTGAATGGTTGAATGTAGGAGCTAGACAGCCTTTGTCTAGCTCCTTTGTTTTGTAAAGCTGGGCGGAAACTGAGCCCGCTGAGCTAACGGCTGTGGTTGAACTGTCACAGCAACTGGCAACAATCCTGCCAGGCCAAGTAAAACTAATTGTGAAGGGCCGCCGGAATGCAGCCAGCGCGCTCAGTATGTCAGAAAGGGGCGATTTTCTAGACGCTATGAACGGCTTGCTATCTCGATTTGTTCAAATTGGTTTGTTCGCTAGCATGACGGTTGCCAGCAGCGCGCTCAGCGCGCCCTATCTGCCGCAGGTAGGGGCCACCGCGCAGGCACAGGATGAGGCCACGAACGTACGCGTATATCGGCAGGCCAGCCCGGCAGTGGTTTCGATTGAGACCGATCGCGGCAGCGGCAGCGGCAGCATCATTACGGCCGATGGGCTGGTGCTAACCAATGCTCATGTGCTAGGCGGTGCTAGCACCGCCAGGGTGCGGCTGGCAGACGGTCGCACGTTCACAGCCGATGTGGTCGGCTATGCCAGCGATGGCTTAGATCTAGCAGCGGTACAGATTCGCGATCGCGGCTTAAATCTACCGGTGGTTACGCTAGCGCCGGGTGAGGTGCAGGTTGGGCAGCAAGCGTTCGCCATTGGCGATCCGTTTGGGCTGCAGGGCACCTTCACGGTCGGCATTGTCAGCCGTATTGATCGAGAACGCGGTCTGATTCAGACAGATGCAGCCATCAATCCTGGTAACTCGGGCGGCCCGCTGCTCAACAGTCGCAGCGAGCTAATTGGCGTAAACACCTCTATTTTTACGACCAGCGGACGCGGCGGCAGCATCGGCATTGGCTTTGCGATCGCTACCAACGAAATTCGCCCGTTCATCGCCGCTGTTCAGGCTGGTACAGCCCCAACGACGGCTAGCCGCTCGCGGCAGGCCGAGCGACCGGTAGAGACCCTGACCGTCGATGGACCTCGCGTGTCTGGTCAGCTAGACGAGCGCAGCGGCCTGTTTGCTGACAACAGCTACTTCAATATGTATCAGTTTGATGCGCGCGCCGGTCAGCGCGTAGCGATCGAAATGCTGAGCAATCAGATTGATCCCTACCTGATCTTGGTAGGCCCCAACCAGGAAGATCTCGGTCAAGATGATGACGGCGCCGGCGGCGTCAATGCACGGCTCGAAACCATTTTGCCGACCAGTGGCACCTACTTGATCTTGGCCAACTCCTACGGCGCGAGCGAGCGAGGCCGCTACGATTTACAGATCACCAGCCTTGGCGCTTCCGAGACCACCGGCAGCTACTTGCTGCAGCAGAGCGGACAGCTAACGGCGAGCGACCCGCAGCTCAGTGACGGCAGCCGCTATGACGAGCATCGGTTCCAGGGTGAAGCTGGCCAGCAGGTGACCATTCGCCTCAGCAGCCCGGAGTTCGATACCTACCTGCTGCTAATTGATGAATCAGGCAATCGGCTTGCCGAAAATGACGATGTCGCCGGCAGCACCGATTCTGAGATTGTAATGACGCTACCGCAAACTG
>JAAHIA010000591.1 GCA_010671975.1 Leptolyngbya sp. SIO4C1
TCTCTATTCTCTATCAGCGAGTGAGCCTGCTGGTGGGCCAGCCCGTTTGGATTACGCCACAGCTGCGAGCAGACTATCAGGGGCGTCAGGCGGTCAGCCTCGTGAACGAAATCACTCAAACCTGCCACGATCGGGTGGCCTCGCTGCTCAAGCAAGGCTGCTACTGATCCCCGTTGTCTAGTTAACCCAGTTAGTCAATCAATGCTTGAAGCGCCGATCCGCCTGATTAGCCCCAGACCGCAGCGGGCAGGCTGTCCGCTGTTTGTCTTCTTACCCGGTATGGACGGCTCAGGTCAGCTGCTGAGAACGCAGCTCAGCGGACTATCGCAGCGCTTTGATATTCGCTGTTTGGCGCTGTCTACGCAAAATAACTGGAGCTGGCGCAAGCTAGTAGAGCGAGTCGTCGACCTGATTGACCAAACCGGTCACCATCGGCACCGCACGCCGGTCTATCTGTGTGGTGAGTCTTTTGGCGGCTGCTTAGCTCTGCAGGTAGCCGTTCACGCGCCGCAGATCTTTGATCGGCTGATTCTAGTCAATCCGGCCTCCTCCTTTCGCCGGCTGCCCTGGATGCGGTTCGGAGCGGCCCTCTCTCCTTGGCTTCCGGCCCCGCTGCACAGCCTTGGGCAGTTTGGCATAGTCCCGTTTTTGATTGCCGCGAATCGCGTTGCTGGCGAAGATCGAGAGGCGCTCTGGCAAGCAATGTCGGCGGTGCCGCCCCAAACAGCGAGCTGGCGGCTAGAGCTGCTCAACCAGTTCGATGTTGGGCGGCTGCCGATTGAGTCTATTGAGCAGCCGGTGCTGCTCATTGCTGGCAAAGCGGATAGCTTGCTGCCCTCAGCTGACGAAGCGCAGCGTCTGGCTAAGCGATTGCCCAGAGCGCAGGTGCTGCTACTGCCCCACAGCGGACATGCCTGCTTGCTAGAAGCTCAGGTGAATCTGTACGAGCTGATGCAGGCCGCTGACTTCCTGCCGGCTCCGCGCTCACGTCGCTAGAGAGCTTCGATAGAGATGTAGAGTTCGGTCAGCGCGTGGCCGTCTAGCCCATTGGATCCCATCAGCGCGCAGCTCATGACAGCTTCGGCAAACCTCTTCCCTAGCTGGCTGCCACCGCTGTCAGGTCTCGCAGTATAGTAAGAAGCAGCCGCCAATTCCGAAATAGCCATGTTAAAGTGCTTTACTCAAGCCCTTAGCCGCTGGATAGCTGTTACTGCGATCGCGCTACTTGCGCTGCCGGCCATAGCGCTGCCGGCTCAGGCAACCAGCCTCTATCAGCTGCCGCCCAGCATTGACGATAGTACCTGGGTCGTCGATGAAGCCAATCAAATTACTCGACTGAATGAAGGCAAGCTGCGCAGTCAGTTTCAGTCTCTAGCTGAGCAGACCGGCAATGAAGTCAGAGTCGTCACTATCCATCGCCTAGACTATGGAGAAACGCCTCAAACTTACGCTGACCGGCTCTTCGGGCGATGGTTTCCTACGCCAGAGGCTCAGGCCAATCAGACAGTGATCGTGCTAGACGATGTGACTAATGATGCCGGCATTCGCGTTGGCGACGCCGCTGCTGAACTGCTCACGCCCGAGATTGCCGAAAGCATCAGTCAAGAGACAATCAAAGTGCCGCTGCGCAGAAACAACAGCTACAACCAGGCCTTTTTAGATACGGCTGACCGGCTGGTAGCGGTCCTGTCTGGTGAAGCCGATCCGGGTCCCCCGCAGGCAGAAGAAACCATCAACACTGAAGGCACTTTTGCGACGGCAGAAGAAACGGAAGAAAATCGGTCCAACTCTACCGTGGTGGTGATTGTGCTGCTAGTGCTAGCCACTGTGATTCCGATGGCGACCTACTACTGGTATTTGTCTATCGGCGGCTAAGGATTTCCCCGGCCCCTTTTTACTTGAAGGGACCGGGGTGTAAAAATAAGCTACAGGACGAGGATGCCAAAGAGAATGGCAAAGAGCACAAAGACGACTGGATGCATTTCAGAAGACTGCTGACTGCCGGCAGTCGCTGTGCCAGAGTCCTGATAGCTGCGCTCAGAGCGCTCCGAATTTCTACTGACTGATTGAGTAGAGCGATCGCGCCGTTGTGACTGTCGGGTTCGCTCAGCGCCGCGTCGGCGAGTCGATACTTGAGCTGAAAGATCGCGGTGGAAGCTGCAGTTGAGGCAGTGATACTGATAGTCGCTGTGGTTGACAATTGCTCGCTTACCGCATTTAGGGCATTCAACTGACCCAGCTGCTGAATTCGAAGAAATGATAGACATAAGGCACTCCCGGTGTCACTACGGTGTACTGGCTGCACACCTCATGGACTAAAGCACGTTCTTACGAAGGTGCTTAGAGAGTAGGCTACGTGAAAATACGAAGGCGTTCGGTGAGACATGTCACACAAAACGCAGAGCTATGTCATCTGCTGTGGCACGTTTGTGATGGCGCTATGTGCAGGTCGGCTAGGCGGCTTTAGTCCTGTACGTAGTCAGTGCCGTTGATTAGGGCAATCTCAGCGCGGACAAACTCGCGGCCGAGATAGGCAGCATGGTCTAG
>JAAHIA010000592.1 GCA_010671975.1 Leptolyngbya sp. SIO4C1
TCGGTGATGTCGTTGCGAAGCTCGTCGAGCGTGTACCCCAGCGCAAGCCTCGCCGCGATATTTGCCATCTTCAAACCGTTTGCCCACAGCCTGAGTTTGATTCATCAGAATCTGCCGCAGCATCATTTCCATCCCGGCAATGCTGGAGATATTTCGTTTGGCGTTAGAGCCGCCTAAATGTTGCTTGTTGGTATAAACCTGAGGAGTAAATAGCACTGCCGACTCCATCTGTTCGCTGACGGAGTAGGGAGAGTGAGAAACAGAGCAGATCAGCTGCCGCCCTCGCCCTGGCTTTTTAGCAGCGCTATAGTAGGCTAACTCTTTCAAGAAAACTTCTATTTGCTTCGAGGTAGCGGCTTCCTGCGCCTGCTCCGGGAGTATGACAACTTTGCTAACCCACTGCCGCAGATCGTCCCAGCCATCCGAGATTGGATATTGAGCCGCAACCGGCTGCGTCAGCTCAGTCACATAGTCGATGATACGGCTGCAGACATCACGCAGATCTTCGAGACCCGGATTTTTCTCTAAAAATTTTGCTGCTAGGAAATACCATTTGTAGGGTACGCCTCCGGTATTGCCTTTGAGCTTCAGTGCTTTGAGACTTTCGTTAATCCGCTGAATCTCTCGAACTTGTGGTGAACAGCTGGTTAGCCCCCAAAAATTAGCTACCTTATGAATGATGTTTTCAGGAAGAACGGCTGGCTCGATTTCAGGCAATTCTGGTAAATCTTTTTTCTTTTTGCGATTTTTAGCGCGGTCTTTAATTGCTGCCTGTAGCTGACTGACGCGCTCACCCCAAATTTTGCGGCTAATGAGGTCGCCAAATTCGGCCAGCTGATCAATCCGAATGTCGTTATCAAAAGAAAAATCATAGTCAGCCGAGAGAACGCCGCGCTGCTGAAACGTAATTAGGTTCTCGCTACGTTTGGCGGCCACCGACCCTTTATTAGGGTTTAGAATCCGCAGCGTGGCCTCTAAGGCAACCTGCATCAGCCCGGCATCGTCGAAAAATAGAGTGTAGTAGTCAGCATATTTCATCCCTTTGCCGTCCCGACTAAAACCGGTTTGGCGCAGCCGCAGCTGACCGGCACAGAGCTCTTTAATAGTCGCGACAACGCGATTGGGCAGCGTTTCAGAACTAATGACCGGGGGACTGCGTCGAGCTAGATAGATGACGCCCGTTGGTAAGTAAAGCAGTACCGTATAATGCTTTTCATCGGGGCTATTTAGATCGGTATGGGCTGCCATCAGGGCATTGTTAACCACGTTGGTTAGCACGCCTCGGTTTTCTGAAATGGTGTGATAGGTTAGTCGCAGTTGCCCATCGCTGAGCCCGTGAATAATCTCGTGAAGGCCGGCACTTTCAGCATCCTGAGGGTGCTTGATGATAGAGGCTAGGCGGTCGGCCAGGCAGGTAAGATCGGCCAGGCAGCGCAGCGTGCGATCGCGCAGCATCGGCGTCAGCCCGTCTTCAGACAAGTTGAGGTTGGTGTCATTGCGTCGCTGGGCGTTGTAGGCGAGAAACAGCAGATCGTCTAGATAGGGTTGCCAATTTTCTGGCTGTTCTGGACAGATGAACGCATCTAGCCTCAAGGTCTTGACCAGCACCGTAATGATGGTCCGGTGGTCTTCTATAGGGCGCTTGCGAATGTCCTGCTCCGGATCGCGTCGAACGGTTCGGAACGCTGCCGGCATAGCAGGAATCAGATCGTAGTCGAATTTTTCAAAATCATGCAGAATGAATCCGGAGATGAGAAGGCGGCGTTCTTGCTCTCCCACCTGACGTTTAACTGTAGTATCGAGCGTTTGAAGCTGTCGCTCGATTAAATTGGCAGGAAATAACCCATTTAACAGGTGGGTGTTGAGGGACTGATCTGCTGCGTTGTCACGACGAATGGGTTTTTTGCCTTCAGCAATTCGCTTGGGGTTGATTACGCGGTCTAAGTATTCTGAAAAGAACTTACCGCCCTTTGCCGTCACGCCAACGGTGTATCTCAACAGATTGGGTAAAACCTGTGCTGCAAAGTCTTGCATGACAGCGTCATTGGGGTTTTGAGTCTGAATTGCCTCTCGTAAGAGCTTGAGGGTAAGTAGCTCTTGCGTAGCTGCTTCTACAGTTGGGGTACTGACCTGATCAAACCCAAAGTCTTTGTCGAGAAAGTCAAAGCTGTCGTCATTAAGATTTGGTGTCATTGCCTGCCTCCAGGGCATCTAGATAAGTCATAATCTGTCGGATATAGGCCGGAAATTGATTCAAGGCTTCCTGAATCGCCTGAAAAACAATTGAGTTATCAATTTCTTCGTATTGGTGCACTAGACGATTACGCAGTCCCGAGGCTTGAGCTAATTCCTGAGCAAATTCCAAGTCGAGAATTTTTCTTCTGCCGGCTTCAATAAAAGAATCAAAATAGCTTTCCGGCGTCCTACCATGAATTTCGACCAGTAAATAAGCATTAATATCGGATGCGGCTTCAACCAAAAGCTGAAGTAATCTTTCTACGATAAGTTGTTTGTCAAAATCCGCCAGATAGTCGTTCAGTTCAGA
>JAAHIA010000593.1 GCA_010671975.1 Leptolyngbya sp. SIO4C1
TGCGTGACCGACTCGCCTTCGGCAACATCGGTTTTATCGAGAGCGATCCCCACCGTCGGGCCTGCTGGCTGTGGCTCATCCACAATAGTCAGCGTCGTGCTAGCAGCATCGGGATCGACTTCATACTCCTCACCGTTGGCTAAGGTGAAGGTGATATCCAGCGGGTCTTCTGCCAGGATATCGTCGAACACGTTCAGGCTAATGGTCGCAGTCGGCTCGATCAGCGTCACAAAGAAGCTACCGCCACCACCGTCGCCAACGCTAGGCAGGCCCTCAATACCGGTGGTTGTGAGGTTGCCTAAGTCGGCCAGGTCGAACTGACCCAAGGCCCCAAAGACACCGCTCTGCACCAGCACCTCAACCCCGCCCTCAGGAATATCGCCGGTTGTGGTGAAGGTCACCGTGAGCGGATCGCCCTCGGCTAGATTGGTCTCAGAAACCGAGAGCCCTACCGTTGGCCCTACGCCAGGACCACCGTTGTCGTCAGTAATGGTGAAAAGGGTACTGTTCTGATCGGGGTCTAGGACGTAGCCATCGCCCTCAGCCAGTCGAAAATCAAAGGTTTGAGTGCCTTCTTCGATGATGTCATTGATCAAGGGCAATAAAAAGTTGCTCTCAGGAGCCGAGAGCAAAATCTGCAGGCGACCCGTGTCTTCTTCAAAGCCAACGATTTCAGCATCGTTAAACTCCACTTCGCGGTCGGCAGCAAACTGCTCGGTAAACACGATGACGTCGTTGTCGCCAAGGGTGTCAAAGTTAATCGTGATGCCCTCTTCTGGGAAGTCGCCAGCTACCGTCCACTGCCAGACGACTTGAGCGTTGGCATCTTCCTCAGAGACGTTAGCAGGGATGGCTTCAAAGCTCACAACCGGCAGATCACCCGAGGGGGGGTCCGTCGGCGGATCGGTCGGCGGATCGGTCGCGACGGCGGCCAGGTTAAACGACAACGTGTAGTCACTCTCGATTCCGAGCTGTTGCAAGGCAAAGGTATAGTCGCCAGCGGGCAGGGCACCATCAAAGCCGATAGCGCCTGCGCCGTTGCTGATATTGTCTAGAATGTCTGTGCCAACCTGGCTGCTACCAAATAGAAAGTAACCCAGTAGATTGCCTGTATCAGCACTCTCATCCAGCGGTTCTGTAAAGGCTGTGCCTGTTTGCACACCAACAAAGGCAACATCGCTGCCCGCCGAGTACGAATCTAGCGTGAGAGAAGTGAGTTCAAAGCCGTCGGGCACGGTCACAGTGACATATTCTTGATCACTATTTCCCGTTGTAGCCGTCAGGGTAGTCGCACCTTCCTCGAGCGGTAATACGAGGGGGCTGTTGGGGTTGTTGGTAATGTCGCCGCTGATTGATTCGTCGTACATGGATGGTCTCCTGTTGTTTTAGGTTTGTTGAACATAAAGAACACAGCAGAAACACATGGTTAACTTGCAAAGCAAAAAATGCTGCTGTGTCAGGCTGCGGACTGATTAAACGAGCGCCAGTGCTTCCTCCGGATTTGACACATCCGGCACAATGGCGAAGCTGCTGGCATCCAGAGCAGATGCCAGCACATTGTTCAGTACCGCCAGGGTTTCACCGCTGCTGCTGACGCCCAGGAGGGTATGGCTACCCTCCTGAGTCAGGCTCAGATCGGCAAAAGTCAGTTCGCCTTCGACTAGGCCGATGCGGTCGATACCGACCTCAAAATCGAGGATGGTATCAGTGCCGTCGCCGTTGCCGAAGACAAATAGGTCGCTGCCGCTGCCGTTGGAGAAGTTATCGCCAACGAGAACGTCATTGCCAGTGACGCCCATCAGGATGTCGTCACCGGCGTCCCCCCAAATCATGTCATCACCCGCATCGCCGCTGAGGACATCGTTGCCAGCCTTGCCGCCGATGCGGTCATTGCCCTCACCGCCAAAGATGATGTCGTTACCGCCCGCCACATCGTCTTGGGGAGAGCGAGAATTCAGGTCGCCCCGCAGGATGTCGTCGCCGTCGCCACCGGTGATGATGTCGTTCCCAAGGTCGCCTGCGACGGTGTCACCTTCGGCAGCACCTTCTAGGGTGTCGTCGCCGGGGGTGCCGATGAGGTCGCCTGTGGGGGGCTGAGGGTCGCCCGTGGTAAGGGTGGCGGTTAGCTCGTATTCGCCGAAGTAAATGCCGATTTCGGGGAAAATCCAACCGCTACCATTGCTTAAGTTATCTTCTACTAGCGGGTCATAGCTGGTATTACCTAGCTGGCTGACACCGACGTAGTAAGTTCCTGCTTCAGTTGCGGTAAATTCCAGGTAGGGATCGCGGCTAAATTCTTCATCGGGGGCTGCTCCGTTGTTAACGCTGGCTAACTCGTTGCCGTCGGCATCGAATAAGCGCAGTTCGGAATCTAACCTTAATTCAACGCCTGGGAACCTCTCAAACTCGGCAGGACTTGAGTCAATATCAAGCTTGATCGTATCTCCTGCTTCTAAGTCAAAGCTATAGAAATCAGCATCTTCAGTGGCTTCTGAGATTTCGTTAACACCAAACACTGGCTCACCAAAATCTC
>JAAHIA010000594.1 GCA_010671975.1 Leptolyngbya sp. SIO4C1
TCTGATGGGCCTAGAGACGGGCTCAGCCTGGATGCGCATCAAAAACGTCAATCGCACCGTCTTTCACGACGGCTATGATCCAGAAGGGGCGTCTACCAGCCACTACTATGCGACCAATCACTACTTTGGTCACGGCCACTGGATCTGGATGATTCCGATTGACACTGCCACGATGGAGCTATCGATTGGCATTGTGCATCATCACCAGCGGCTGCCTGCCGATCAGCTCAATACCCAAGAGAAGTTTCTCGCGTTTCTAGAAGCCAACCATAAGCTGCTGTCGCGCATCGTTCAGAGCGGTGAGCCGGTTGATTTTAACTACTGGCCCAGGCTAGCGCACAAAAGCAAAACCATGTTTTCGGCGGACAACTGGTATGTGATTGGCGATGCGGCCTACATTTTTGATCCGTTCTATTCCTACGGCACCTCAACCATTGCGCTAGCGGTTGAGGGCGTGACGGAAATCATTCGCGCCCAGCGGGCGGGCGAAGCTGAGGCCGAAGCCAAGCGAGCCGCCTACAACGAGTTCAATCTGGCCTATGCCCGCAGCGTCAACTGTCTCTATCGCGGTCACGACCGGCAGCTGGGCCATGCCAGCATGATGAGCTGGCGCATCTATTTTGAATATATGTGGTGGTTTGGCGTGCAGGTACCCATGTATGTGGGCAAGTGGCATTTAGATCTGACGTTTATCCCTATCTTTTTGAAGACGCTCAACAGCAACGTTGATGGCCTCTTTGCCGATCTGTCGCAGCAGCTGAATCAGCTGGTTGAGCGCGATGCCAACCTGGGGCTGATGGACTGCTATCGCGCCGATCAGCTAATCAACCACTACCATCCTCTCAAGCATTTTGATCCCTTTTTGGAGAATACTAAGCTAGAGCCGAAGCGCTGCAACGTGTTTGTCGGACTGAGATCGACCTGTTTTTATGTGGCCGTTTGGTATGCCCTGTTTCAATGGAAAGGCTTTGGCTTAGCGGGGCTGCTGCGATCGCAAAGTCTCTATCACCTCCTGAGGCTGCTGGGGCTGTGCGTGCAGGCCAGCATTGGCGAACTGATTTACAAATCAAAGACGAGAGGGCTGGCCGACAACACCGCCGTTGAACAGATGCGACAAGAGTTTCAGCAGTATCAGTATCGGCCTGAGCTGCAGCCTTGGACTTGAGAAAGCAAGACCGATTGACCTATCGCTTAGCACCGGTTTTTTATGCAGACAACCTTTACTGACACCAGCACAGCGCAGTCACAGCAGCCTGATTTACAGGCATACGACGTCGTGATCATGGGAGCCGGATTTGCCGGTCTCTGTCAGGCGCGTCACCTGCTGTTGAAAATTCCCAATATTCGCCTGGCGATTGTTGATCCGAGGGCCGCTGAGCGCGGCGAAAGAGATCTCAAAGTGGGTGAATCGCTCATTGAAGTGGCCGCTTTGTTCTTGGCTAAAGAGCTGGGCCTGCATGACTACCTGATCGAGCATCATACGCCCAAGTTTGGGCTTAACTTTCACTGGCCGAAGGCGCCCGACCAGACCGCTGCGCTAGACGACTACTATCACGTCTGGGCCAACCGCCAAACGCCGGTCGCGTCTTTCCATCTACAGCGGGCCAAGTTTGAACAAGATCTGCTGCAGATGAACCAGGCGATGGGGGCTGACTTTCACCAAGGCTACGTGACTCAGCTCGATCTGCAGCCAGGCGATGCTGCCAAAACGGTGACGGTACGCACTCAGTCAGGCCCCATAAAGCTGCAGGCGAAGCATGTGATTGATGCGGCCGGCCGCCGGTTTTTGATTGGCCAGGCGACTGACAATATCGTCACCGAGCCAGAGGCGCTGATGGGCCTCAGCAGCGGTTCGGCCTGGCTGCGCGTTAAGCAGGTAGATCATCAGCTATTTCACAGCGGCTATCACCCAGAGGGCACCTCGGCGAGCCCTTACTATGCCACCAATCACTACTTTGGGCATGGGCACTGGGTCTGGATGATTCCGATCGATCGGCGCACGGGCGAGCTGTCGATTGGCGTGGTGCATCATCACGAGATGATTCCAGCGAGCAGTCTCAACCGCTGCGAAAAGCTACAGGCCTTTCTGCGAGCCAACCACAACTTGGTGAGTCAGCTGATTGACAGCGGCGAGATTGAAGATTTCCATTATTTGCCGCGCCTAGCGCACAAGAGCAAAACGCTGTTTTCGACCGACAACTGGTACGTGATCGGCGATGCGGCTCAGATTTTTGATGCCTTTTATTCCTATGGCACCACCATGGTGGCCTTTGCCGTAGAGAGTGTGACGGAGATTATCCGAGCCAAGCTGGCCGGTGAAGCAGACGCCGAGGCAAAGCGAGCGGCCTACAATGCGTTTAATCTGGCCTATGGCCGCAGCGTCAACTGCCTGTATCGCGGCCATAGCGGTCAGCTGGGCCATGCCAGCATCATGAGCTGGCGCATCTACTTTGAATATATGTGGTGGTTTGGCGTGCATATCCCCATGTATGTCGGCAAGTGGCATCTCGACTATCAGCGCT
>JAAHIA010000595.1 GCA_010671975.1 Leptolyngbya sp. SIO4C1
CAAAGCGCATGGCGCTAGGGACAACAGAGCTCAACCCGTTTCTTCCTAATACAGGTGGCTATGTGCAAGCCGACGCGCGCGGTGAACAGATTTTGATCAATTTTCGCAGCGGCCCGACTCCATTCAAAGTGGTGACCTATTCGGCAGTGCAATCAGGAGAGGTAGATCCGGCGCTGCTGCAAAATCGCATCGTGCTCATTGGGGTAACTGCGCCCAGCGTCAAAGACAGCGTAAATACGGCAGCAACGTCGGGGCTCAATCCTGGGCTGGTGACCGGCATCGAGCTGCAGGCCCACGCCATTAGCCAGATTGTCAGCGCCGTTCTAGACGGACGACCGCTGCTGCGGGTTTGGCCAGACTGGCTCGAATATGTTTGGATTGTCAGCTGGGGGTTTTTGGGAGTCGGGCTGGCTCGGCTCAAGCTCAAGCCAGCTCGCTACTTTGTCAGCCTGTTCGCGCTCGGCGCTGGAGTGATTGGGCTCAGCTACGGTTTTCTGCTCACCAGCTGGTGGGTACCGGTCGTGCCAGCCGTCGCTGCCTGCCTGTTAAACGGCGTGATTTTGTATCCTTCGTTTCGGGCTCGACATGAGCTAACGCTGCGGCTGAATGAGCGACAGCAGCTAATCGAGCGCACGTTCGATCAAATTCACAATGGTCCACTGCAGCGGCTAGCCACTCTGCTGGCGCGGGTTTCAGAAGATCCGCAGCTGCCCGCCACGCTACATCAGGAGCTGCGATCGCTCAATCGGGAACTGCGCGGCATCTACGAGGCAATGCGGCAGGAGGCGCTGAGTACCGACAGCTGCCTACGGCTAGAGGGCAACCGTCGCATTCGGCTAGAGCAGCCGCTGCACGAAATGCTGTATGAGGTGTATGAATACACGCTAGAGCGAACAGAATTTCCCTACTTTAAGACTATCCGGTTTCGCATTCGCAAGTTTGAGCCGATGGCCGATCAGGGTTTGAGCTGCGATCGCAGGCGAGCACTGGGGCGATTCTTAGAAGAAGCGCTGTGTAATGTTGGCAAGTATGCAAAAGGCTGTTCACGCCTGGTCGTCACCTGCGCACAGGAAGGCAGTGAGAACGTGATTCGCGTTGTGGACAATGGGACCGCAGCCGAGACAGCCCAGCGGCGCACGGGGCGAGGCACTCAGCAGGCTTTAGCCTTAGCCCAGCGGTTAAAAGGCCAGTTCCAAAGAACGCAGCAACAGCCAAAAGGAATGTGCAGCGAACTGCGCTGGCCCATCCGGTAGCAACAGTCCTTTTTTTGAGCTGAGGCTTTGTTTGAGTACAGCCTTTAAGGCGCTTAAGATGCCTGCGTCGAGAGGCAAAAAGCAAAGAAGCGCTAGCTATTTAGAACTTTGCACTTTTAGGCAAAGGGCCTCTCTTATTTTGTCGTGTAAGCAGACATCATTTGTCGTACAAGCAGACATTAAAAGCTAGTGATTCTAAAAAACTCTCATCTTATGGTTTAGATGGTTCAGCTAAGAACTTCTTTAAGCAGTAGAAAAGAGTTTTTGAAACATCTCTAAGCTGTTTTTCTAGCAATAGATCAGTTCAGCTGAGCCATGAACAACACATCTTCACTCTAAAAACAACATGGCTATTATTTACGGCACAAACTACAACGATAACGGTACTTACAATGGTTTTCCTTATATCTATCGGCGAGCGCTAACCGGCACCGTTGGTAGCGATTGGATATATGGGTTTGCGGGCAACGACATTATCCGGGGCGGTGCTGGTAACGATCGCATCTACGGTGGTGCAAATAACGACTGGATTAGCGGCGGCACCGGTCACGACTATCTAGACGGCGGCACCGGCGTGGATACGGTTGACTACACTCACTTCAGCGGCAACGGTGTCTACAACCTAGCTGCTGGGACGGCCAGCTCACCTAGCGTTTCTTACGTTGAGAGAATGCTCAACTTTGAGAATATCAACACCGGTGCTGGTAACGACACGATCTATGGCACTGCAGGCGCTAACTACATTAGATCTGGCGCAGGCCATGACAGAGTCTATGCTGGTGCAGGCAACGATACGATTGTGGGCAGCTATGGCAACGACATCTTAAAGGGAGACTCTGGCAATGACCGCATCTATGGCGGTGCAAATAACGACTGGATTAGCGGCGGCACCGGTCACGACTATCTAGACGGCGGCACTGGCGTGGATACGGTTGACTACACTCACTTCAGCGGTCACGGTGTCTACAACCTAGCTGCTGGGACGGCCAGCTCACCCAGCGTTTCTTACGTTGAGAGAATGCTCAACTTTGAGAATATCAACACCGGTGCTGGTAACGACACAATTTACGGTACCGGAGGCGCTAACTACATTAGATCTGGCGCAGGTCATGATAGAGTCTATGCCGGTGCAGGCAACGATACGATTGTGGGCAGCTATGGCAACGACATCTTAAAGGGAGACTCTGGCAATGACCGCATCTACGGTGGTGCAAATAACGACTGGATTAGCGGCGGCACCGGTCACGACTATCTAGACGGCGGTACCG
>JAAHIA010000596.1 GCA_010671975.1 Leptolyngbya sp. SIO4C1
CTGGCGGCGTGTGTTGGCGTGGGGCTCATAGTCGGGCTGGCGTCGTGCTCGGGAGGCTCAAGGTCGGGCAGCATCGATGCCGGGCCGCCGCCAGTGTCCCGATGCGTCCCATCGCCTTCACCATCCCTTCGAGCTTCTGTCTCGCCGGACCAACAGCCAGCTGCTGCAGCTGTAGCTGAAAATACTGGCGATAGAGATCGCCGGCAATCACTGGCTGGTTGTCAATTAGATTGATGACGCCTAGCCCTTCTAGCTGATAGGCCGCGCTGGCGTCTAGCGTCGCGCGGCCAGGCTCGCTGAGCACCTGCTGCAGCGCCTGCAGCAGCACCGGGTTGGCCTGAATCTTCTGCCAGTGGCGACGCAGATAGGTATCGTAGAGACCGCCTAAGTTGCTGGCCTCAGCGCGCAATCGCGCCCAGGTAGTCTCATTGATGGCCAAGTGATAAAACGCGATCGCAACCAGGTACGGATGACCGCCCAGCAGCGTCATCAACCAGTCCAATTCTGCAGTGGTAACACTGTCAAGCGCGTAGCGCTGCGCCATCATTTCGACCTGCGCTCGGGTAAAGACCGGCAGCCGAAAGCTAACCCCTACGTTAAATGGAGACTGATTGAGCTTGAGCGGTGCTGAGAAATCGGTGGAGTAGACCAGCGCTAGTCGCAGCTTTTGCCAGGGAGACAGCCAGCGCGCATCCTCAAACCAGCCTCGCAGCATGGGAAAAAACTCTTGAGCCGTCTGCGGATAGTCAAACAGCCTATCTACCTGGCGCAGGCATAGTAAGACGGGGGTGTCGAACGTGCGCAGCACCTGTTCTTGAAAATAGAGTGAGCAGCTCAGCTTGCTGCTGATGTCGCTTGGCCAGGCCGTTTTCGGCTGAACCGGCAGACCGAGCCGGTAGCTAACGCTGCTGCACAGCCAGCGCAGCAGCCGGTCTAAATCAGACAGAACCGCAGCTTCTGCCTGCTGCAGGTCAATCACTGCCACTGCATAGCCTAGCCCCTGCGTGCGCTGCAGCAGGCGAAACAGGAGAGATGTTTTGCCAATCTTGTCAGGACCCTTAAGTCGAATCAGTCCTCCCGGCTGCTGCAGCTCGGCTAGCGCTCGCGACTCTGTCGGTTCGCGATTGATGTAGAGCGGCGATCCAATCGGTAGGGGAACCCCAGGATAGGAAAGAAACGAACGATCTTGGGTTGAAAACCCCTCTTTTCTTTTTGATGAGCTCATTTAATGCTTTTTCTGTAATTTTTTGACTAAATACGCTTATAAAATTGGCTGTAATTCTATCATGCGTCCTCTAGATATCAGTGCTCAATATCAATGCTCAATATCGGTGCTCAACTGGGTGGACTCTCCGCATGGGCAGTTCCCCACAGCGCTGCTAGACGCTGATCGCGACCACAGGCAAAGCGATAGAGCTTATAGCGTACGGGGTGCGTCTGGTAGTAGTTTTGATGGTAAGCTTCAGCCGCGTAAAAGCTGACTGCTGGCAAAATTTTGGTCTCAACAGGGCTATCTAGCTGCTCAGCAACTGCCTGCTTAGAGGCCTCAGCTAAGGCTCGCTGCTGTTCGTCTTGGGTGAAGACAACCGAGCGGTACTGGCTACCTCGATCGCAGAACTGTCCTTGCTCGTCTAGCGGGTCAACGTTGTGCCAGAAGACCTCCAGCAGCAGCTCGTACCCGATCTGAGCTGGCTCATAGCGCACCTGCACTGCCTCGACATGGCCCGTGCGGCCAGAGGAGACCGCTGAGTAGCTAGGATTCTCGACCTGGCCGCCAGTATAGCCAGCCGTGGTAGAGATCACACCGGTCAGCTGATCGAAAGGCTGCTCCATGCACCAAAAGCAGCCGCCAGCGAAGGTGGCAATCGCGCTCTCAGCACTGGCTGACGGCAGCGGCAGCCCCCAGCTCAGCAGCGTGCTCAGCAGAGCACTCAGAATCATTGCCAACGGAGAAGGAAACTGCATATTAGTTCAGGATCTACTGTTTCAGGATTAACATAGAGGAGCACGAACTGCTCAGCTTGAATGCCCAGCTTGAATGACCACCAGCATCATCGACGCGCTCAACCTTTCAAATTCGCTCAGCAAGCATCGGCAACGAGATGTATCAAGTCGGCGGTACCCTGGCGACAGATGCGGCTAGCTACGTCGAGCGACAGGCTGATATCGACATAGTTTCCGCCCTCTTGTCGGGTGAGTTTTGCACAGTATTTAATGCACGGCAAATGGGAAAGTCCTCGCTGCTGGTGCGTACAGCCGAGCGGCTGCGATCGCAAGGATATCGCTGCGCGATTGTCGACCTGAGCCGCTTAGGCAGCGATCACATCACTCCCGATCAATGGTATCGCAGCTTTCTGGTGGAGCTCTGTCGCAGCTGCGGGCTGCCGCAGCTAATTGCCTCAGCAGTAGCGGCTATTCCAGCTGAATCCGACCTGCCGCTGCTGAACGGGCTCAGCCAGTTTGTTGAGACACATCTGCTGAGCGACTCGCGCCCGACCGTAGTGTTTATCGATGAAATT
>JAAHIA010000597.1 GCA_010671975.1 Leptolyngbya sp. SIO4C1
CTGCAAAAAGAACAGGGGCGGTTTATTCTGAATCCGCCTAAGAAGCATCGCTGGAACTTCCGCTTGCCGCTTAAACTGAGCTGTTTCAACGACCAAATCAGGAGATTCAGCACTCCAAAGATGTCCCTTGTACTCTCCTAGCTGACTCAGAAATATGACTGGAATGGATAGCTGCAAGCAGGTGCCGATGACAGCCGTACTCAGCTGCACATTGCCAAATACCAAAATCCGCTCCACCTCTCGAATCGGAATCTCCAGCGATGCTTCTTTAGGCGGATTCAGAATAAACCGCCCCTGTTCTTTTTGCAGATAGGTGCCCTGCTGCACCACATACAGACTCGACATGCCGTTGCTCCACTCAACTTCGTCGGACTCAATCTCAACTAGCCGATCGCGCCGCACTTGATAGCCCAGCACCACAAATAGCGGCGGTGGAATCGGCTGCTGCTGAGCCTTGAGCGCTTCTACCAGCGCCTGCTGCATCATCGTCGGCTGACCTGACATTGACTCGCCATGAACCAGCTTCAGATCTGGCTGCGGATCGATTAGCGCTGGCTGCGCCCGCTTCGGCTTTTTAATCGGCACGATGAGGTCGCCTGAGAACGCATGGCCCAAAAACCGAAACCCGTGGTCAAAATGAGTAATGCGCGTCTTCTCTGGATGCAGCGCTAGCCCCATCTCATCCAGCAGCCGCGCCACCTCCGCCTGGCCCTCTAGCAGCCACTGGCGCGATCGCGACATCACTACAAAGTCATCGGCGAACCTCACCAGCCGCCGTCCCTGCGCCGACAGCGTTTCATCGAAATCATCCAGATATACATTCGCCAAAATCGGCGAAATCACCGACCCCTGCGGTACCCCTTTCTGCGGCAGCAAAATCCCTTCTTTCGTCAGCACGCCGACGCTGACCCAGGCCCGCACCAGCGCCAACATCCAGGGCAGGTCAACCCGCTCTTGTACCTCAGCCAGCAGCCGTTCATGCTGAATGTTGGCAAAATATTTCACAATGTCGGCATCGAGTATCCAGTCGTAGCCCTTGTCTCGCCAATGCGCGACCTGCCGTACCGCCATCAGGTGCGATCGCCCCGGTCGATAGGCAAAGCTGGCTGGCTCAAACTGAGGTTCCATCACCGGATGCAGCACCTGAAGCAGCGCCTGCTGAACGATGCGGTCCCGAACGGTCGGAATATTCAGCTCGCGCCAGCCGCCCTTGGCTTTGGGAATAAACAGCTGTCGCAGCGGCAGCGGGCGATAGGTACCATTGGCCACCGCGCGACGCAGGTGCGGCAAAGCCGTATGCTTGCGGCGACCAAACGCTGCGATCGTCTCGCGATCGACCCCAGCACAGCCCCGATTGGCAGCCACCTTATCCCAAGCCAGCTCAAAATTCTCAGGCGCTAAAAACCGCCGCTGCAAAGACACTTTCCCTCCTCCCTCCTCCGTCTTCCGTCCTTTTACTGCGCCTGCTTGAGCTTGTACGACACTCGCACCGCCATAACGCTGCAATCGAGCTGGCTGATATATTGCAGCGGTCGCTCTGGCCTGGCGCAGGCCAGCAGAATACCGGCGGTCATACCCTTCGTTGCGCCGGTATAGTCAGCAATCACGTCAGACTCATCGAGCCCTTTTACCGCCGCATCGGCATAGATGCAGTCCACCAAACCCTGGATGTAGTTCGGGTCGTCAATCTGCTCGTCTGGTATCAGCAGATTGGGCGGCGTCTCTAGCTCTTCTACATTGGGCAGGGCGTAGCTGCCATAGTGAAACTTCACAGCCTGAGTGACGCCTTGATCGGCCAGGCGTTGCACCATGCGAGTCGCGTAGGGCAGAGACTTGGCGGTGCACAGCACCCAGCAGTGCTTCAAATTCGTCGCCTGCCCATCATTCCAGTGAAACCGAATCACAGCTTCCGCTGGCGAATCTTCTTTGGGGCTCATCGCCACGATCAGGCCGGGGTAAGTTGTCGTCAGCCGCTCTACGTTGGCCTGCACCGGCACCTTCAGAAACGGCAGCCGCCCCACCCATCGCCAGACCCAGCGAGCAAAATTTGTGAGGTAGACCAGCAGCAGCAGCATGCCTAGCAACAGCAGCACCATCACGCCTCGAAGCTGGTTGTAGCTGAGGTTCCAACCATAGCGGCCATTGAGGTAAGCCTGTAGCTGCGACCCAAACACTTCCCAAAACAGGGCAGAGACCCCGTCCGAGATGATAGTAAACACCAGCGTTCCAATGATAAAGCTGGCTAGAAAGTTTTTTGAGAAATCGGTAATCGATTCAACCAGTTGCGGACGTTTCACAAAATTTCTTCTCAAATCGTGCCTCTATTTTGCCCGCCGCTGGAAAAGCCTGTTTCCACAGCTCAAAGCTTAAGGCAACCGAAACCGTACTGAAATGTATGCAATCTGAATGAATAATTCAGCACAATCCTCTCTGCATATTAAATTTATTTAGACTTTGGAAGCCTCCCCTTCCAACCCCGTCTAACATACCTACAGTCCATCCTGAACTGCTGATA
>JAAHIA010000598.1 GCA_010671975.1 Leptolyngbya sp. SIO4C1
TCTCAACTGAATTTCTCGTCTCCATCCTTGAGAAAAGCGAGCATCAAATTTATAGATACGGTCCAACTCATCGGTAGCGTCCCACTGCAGCTGGACTTCATCGGCTTCCTGAAACTGGTTGTTGAACTCATCCATTGTTACTTTGATAGTCATGGCGATTAGTCAGGTAGCGGGTAACAGGTAACAGGAGGCAAGTGACAAGGGGGTGGGCTTCGACGTGAGCGCTCAGCGTTCGACCAAACTCACGCCGAGGTCTGAACGGGAGCGGGGTGGATTTGCAAAGTTTGCAAGTTTGATGATACCCCGGTAACCGTCTAGCTTTGAGAGTGATTCCTATCATAACTCTGAACCAAGGCACGATATCTCGGCTGGAGCAGCGACACCAACATGATGCTGTAGCAAAAAGCAGAAGCATGCCCTGAGCTTGTCGAAGGGGCAGAAGCATGCCCTGAGCCTGTCGAAGGGGCCGAAGCATGCCCTGAGCTGTCGTAAGCCTAACGACTGGCTGCGCCTACGCAGAGCGTCCCTGGAGGGGAAAGGGGCCGAAGCATGCCCTGAGCTTGTCGAAGGGGTGAAAGCGTTGCTGCGTCAGAATTGTAACAACTAGAGACGACCTAACCCACCGGCGATTTGCGCTGTCTCTGAGACAGAGGGGCGATACTCCGAGGAAGTGGCTGTGCGATCGCGGTTTAGTTGGGGCGCGATCGCACCGGCAATAGTCAGGCGCGTAGCTAGCGATCGCGGCGGCAATGGCTCAGGAGTATGGCTGTGCGATTCTCCATGGAAGAGGCTCTGCGATCGCCGCCTCACATACAGCGGTAGCCCTCTCATGGGTTTGGGATAAGATATTAGAGTAAGTGCTGTAACTTGCTAGTCCGCATTCTTTCTGCTTTTGAGTCGCTCATGCTCCAAGTCTCCATCAGCCCCAGCGCTCTACTCGATGAAGGTATCTGTGTTGAAAATATCGACGGGTCTCGCCTGTTCAAATTTACCGAAACCCTCCAGAGCAGACTAGAAGCACTCTTGAAGAAAAATGAATCAAACGCTTTATTTTCCGACGAGCAAAAAGAGCTTGATAGCCTTAATGAACTGGAGCGCTTTTTTACTTACTTAAACGCTCGCTTACTCGCTCAAACATGACAATTAGCCACCGACTGCGCGAGCAAGTCCGAAAAAGAGCTAGCAGCTTGTGTGAATATTGCCATTCCTCAGAAAGGATTAGTTCAGTGCGGTTTACCATCGACCACGTACACCCTCAGTCTCTGGGCGGCGCAGACGACTTCGATAATTTGGCCCTAGTGGAGTGTCAAGAACAAAAATGTGGGTAGGCAATCACCCTTCGATAAACTCAGGGTGAACGTTATGAAGGCGTTCGGGCTGAGCTTGTCGAAGCCCCGCGCTCACAAAATCAAAACTGACAGACCACTAGCCTGCAGCCGATGCAACCAACGGCGCTACAACTTCATGAATGGAAAGGATACACAAACTGATTTAATCGCTGCTCTGTTTAATCCTCGTCAGCAGGTCTGGGTCGAGCATTTTGCTTGGTCTGCTGACAAAATTCGACTGGTCGGGACAACACCAACGGGTCGGGCTACGTGCGATCGCCTTGATGTTAATGACGATCGCTACAAAGGCGAACACCCGATCACTGAAGCCAGAGCGCTTTGGCTAAGCGTCGGATGGCACCCACCCAAAGACGATCCCATTCAAACAGCCGCTCAGTAGTGTTGTGTGAGTCGGGCAATACTCCACAAGAGTGGCGATGCGATACTTTACAGGAGTGGCTCTGCGATACTCCGAGGAAGTGGCTGTGCGATCGCACCCAAAAGAAAACGACAGACGACGACCCTAGCGTCACGATAATTGATCGCTCAGTAGTGGCCTATTCAGACACTACGGAGGTGTGAGAAGCTAACCGTCTCAAGCAGTATCCAGCCTCGCTTGAGACGGTTTCGGCTTCCACGAGATAAAAAATAAGCTATTGAAGATACACCGCTGAAGTTTCAAACGCCTCTTCTGGCGTGCCGTGAAATGTACCGTTATTAAACACAGAAGGCTCATATTTGTTGTTGCTGTAGGTATAAAATGCCATCGCCCACTTTTCTACATCGCCGCCATAGCGCAAGCGACAAAGATGAGTGGGCACCGTTCTCAAAAACTCAATCCGCTCTTCCCGCGTGCAGCCGTAGCGTTCCTCATCAAAATTCTCCTCTGGCACATAGGGTTCAATGTAGGCATCGATATAGCAAAACTTGTCTCGAAAGCGTACGTCAATCCGATTATATTTACCTGCATAATGATCGGCAGCATAGGCCAATATGCGCTGTTTGATAGGCTCTTTTAACCGGGCCGGAATTTTCATACCGCCTGAGTGCGGATCGTGTACCCATGGTGCCATGACCCAACCTCCTATTCGACTATCCACGAATCACTGTAATTGAGCGCCCAGATGCAGTCTCAGCAGATTCTGTCGTGGTGCGTTCTGCGATCGGCGGCAGCCCAA
>JAAHIA010000599.1 GCA_010671975.1 Leptolyngbya sp. SIO4C1
TGCGTGCCCTCTTGAATCAGATCGAGCAGCTCCAGTCCCCGGTTCTGATATTTCTTCGCGACCGACACCACCAGGCGCAGGTTGGCCTTAATCATGTGCTCCTTGGCGCGAATTCCTTCCGTTTGAGCGGCTTCTAGCTCAGCTAGAGAGAGCTCAGCCAGCTCGGCCCAGCGTCGCTTTCCCTGAGATAGCGTGGGCTTAAGCTCGCTCGTCTCCACGCCGGCGGCCTTAGACCAGCGCTCCAGCGAAGGGCGATGACCTAGCTGAGCGGTCAAGCGATCGCGCATATCGAGCAGATGAACATAGGTAGCAATCAGCCCGCCTTCTTCTTCAGCCGCCTGATTGCGCAGTTCTAAAAGCTGCATGTAGCGCTGTACAAACTGCGCTTCAGAAACTTCCTCATCCCTTTGTAACAAACGGACGCGGCCAATTTCTTGTAGATACAGACGCACCAAATCGGTCGTACGTCGACTGCTTGGCGCTGGCAGACTATCAATGTCCAGCCGTTCAGTATCGTCGTCACCGTCTGATTGTGAGCCTGAAGACAGCAGCTTGTCGAGGTCAAAGTCAGTGGGCTCACTGTCAACGCTGGTGTTGCCATCAACGGCCGACGCGGGGGCATCGTAGTCGCGTTCTGCACTGTTGTAGTAGGACGTTGCTTCCATAGCAAAGGGGTTTAGCTTTAGAAAAAACAGAGGTTACAATTGCTCTGATAAAACCGAGTATTCCCACCCGAAAGGGCAGAGAAACAGGCTATCTAATCTGGCAATGGTAAATCCCAAGTGTGAAAAACTCGGGTTAAGTAACCTCGCTGAATAACTCAAAAGGGAACTTTGCAGAGCCCTCAAAGTCGCAAATTAGCTGCGCCACTTGGTCAAAAACCTATGGCTAAAAACCTATGGTCAAAAACCTGCGGTCAGCAAATTGACGATTTGAGAACGCCCGAGAGATGTTCATACTGTGAGTGACCTAGAACATCTACAGCTCAATTGGGTCATATTCCTGAAGATTTTCTAATTGAAAAAACTTCAAGGAACCAACGGGAACGCTTACTTTGACTGAATACCAGGATGCCGATTTAGTTCCGCAGCACGCTATTACAGGTTTTGTATTGGCACATGGGGGATCAAATTTTGCAGGTATCAATTCAGACGATCTAGTCAGGCCATAGTGACGCGATAGCGGTATACCTAAAATGGCAAACGCTTAGGCTGAGCAGCTTTAGCCGTTCTAGCGCTAGTCCGGGTAGCCCAGGGCACAGACTCATACGGGCACGGGTCCATTTAGCAGACTGTCCTTAAGATTTTTTTAAGAAAAGCCGCCCTGACTGGCCTCCGGCCGTTCGCTTAGTGGGTGTGCCAATATGGCTATATTGCAGATAGCTATCCGTAGCTATCAAGCGGCTATGCCAGTATGGTAAATAGCTTGGATAAAAAGCGAAGGAAATGGCTGCAGCATGAAGGTTGACTGGTCGCAACTACTGCGATCGCCCCAAACATACGCGCTAGTGGTAGGTGCCCTAGCTGGCTTTGGCGGTTTAGTCCTATGGTTAGGAGCGCGTCCGGTAGTTTGGCTTAGCGGCGGCGGCATTGCCGGCGTGATGACGCTGGGCTGGGCTAGCGGCTACCGACAGTCGATGACGGCATTAGACAGCAGCGACCTACTGACAGCCGCCAGTTTCGAGCAGCAGCTGCGATCGCACTCAGCCAAAGTACCCCATCCAAGCAGTCAACCTTGGCAGCAGGCCCACAGCTGGGCAGCGGCATCGCAGTCATTTGCCCATCAAATTGCCACTCAGGAGCCGCTGCTGCGATCAGACTTGCTAGAGGCGCTGCACACGGTCCTCGATCTAGCCCGACAGGTGGCAGAGGCGCTGCAGGTGATCGACAAGGTTCAAACGCCCGTCTATCGACAGATGGCTCAGCAGCGGCTGCAGGCGAGCTGCGATCGCCTGCAGGCCACCTATCAGCAGCTGCAGCAGCTGCAAGACCAGGTAGCCCTCTCAAGCTTAGAAACCGGCCCGGCTGCCCTGCCCGAGCGGCTCAAGCTGATCATCGCCGCCAATCGCCAAAGCTTAGAGCCCCCTGCCGAAGATAGCTAAGGTTTGCTCACCCCAGTCTCACCATCTCATCAGTCATGCTTAGCTCTACTCAACCCTGACCGCTATGAAAGGCCTGTTCCGTATTCGCTCACTGTTCGCCTTTTTGCTGGGGCTCGGCTGCGTACTTGCCTGGGGCTGCCAGCCGGCTGGCGTACCCCAGATCGATTCGGCAGAAGCCGCGCAGCAGGCGCTGGCCCAGTCGGTGCTGCCTAAAATTAACACCACTACCAGCGTGGTTTCAGATGAGCTGGCGCTGCGCTACGCGGTTGAACCCGTTGAAGCACCGCTGCCGCAGGTAGAAGATTTTCCGCTCTACGGGGCACAGCCGGGCAGCGGCGTCTACCTTGAAATTTTTAGCTCGTCTGAGAAGGCCAACGTCGAACGGCAAAATGAGCGA
>JAAHIA010000006.1 GCA_010671975.1 Leptolyngbya sp. SIO4C1
TGTAGGCGCACGGAAACAGAAGCAGACCTGACCAGCCGATGAAGACAAATCTATCGCGCTTCAGCCAGTCGTCGAGGACGTCGAACCATCCTCTACCTGACTGCGCGCGTCCCATTGCTATGGTCATCAGCGCAATTCTCCCAATAAAGTTATCTACAAAACAGTAAAATCACCGCAAAAGCACCGCTCATGTATCAGGTATTTAAAAGTGCACAGCTGCAAATACAGCATAGCGACAGGATTATGAACGGAGTTTACTAAACTTTACTGTATTTCTCATTATACGGATCCTTTTTAGAAAGTCACGCAACTTTGTATAGATTGCTTCATTGGCAGGTGGCATTGGCAGCGCAGCTGGACTCGGATTTTTGCCATACTAGAGGACGGATTTACGGTTGATCGAATTTCACAACTCACTTCACACCTATGTATATTGTCGAACTTACGTTGAAGCACACTGCACTACCGCTATCAATTCAGAAACAGAGCGAGGATGCCGCTAAAGCAGCTTATGACAACGTGGTAAAAGCCTTAAACTCAGGCCAGCCCGTCCTATTAGAGCTAACCTGCGACAAGCAAGAGGGCAAAAAGGTGGCCGTGCTGGTTAGCGAACTAGCGGCTGTCCAGGTGTATGAGAAGTCAGGCACCAGCACGTCTTCTGGCAAAGCGCCAGGCTTTTTCGCCATGGCGGCTGAGTAGCGCCGATGACCGCTTCGGCCCCCAATCAGCAAACGCCGGCCATTCGAGTGTCGAACCTAGGCTTTGACTGGCCCTCGGGCGCATCAGTCTTACGCGACTGCAGTTTAGAAGTCTATGCGGGCGAGTTTTGTATGCTGCTGGGCACGAACGGCAGCGGTAAATCGACGCTGCTGCGTTTGCTGGCTGGGCTGCTAGAGCGACAGGCGGGGCAAATTGCAGTGAAGCCGCCAGTTGGGTTTGTGTTTCAAAACCCAGATCATCAGCTTGTCATGCCGACTGTTGGAGCGGATGTGGCCTTTGGGCTGGTCAGCGAGCAGCTCTCTACTCAGACAATCAAGCAGCGGGTTGAGGCGGCTTTGACGGCAGTTAGCCTGCAGCATCTGCAGCGACGGCCGATCTATGCCCTTAGCGGCGGCCAAAAGCAGCGGGTAGCGATCGCAGGGGCGCTGGCTCAGCACTGCCAGGTGCTGCTGCTCGATGAGCCAACGGCGCTGCTCGATCCTGACAGTCAGCTAGACCTAGTTGCCCAGGTGAGACAGCTGGTCAAAAGCCAAGGGCTGACTGCGCTTTGGGTCACGCATCGCCTGGCTGAACTCGACTATTGCGATCGCGCGTTTCTGCTAGATCGAGGGCATGTGGTAGCTCAAGGGCAGCCGCAAACCATCAAAGCCAGGCTACTCTCGCAGCCGGCCGCACCAGAGCGCTATTAAGCTAAAAAATTCGACTTGCGCCCCGCTGTTTGTAAACTAAAATTAAGTTAGGCACCGCCGAAGCGGCTGCTTTGCCGCAACACTTCTGTACTTAAGAATGAACAGCCCTTCTGCTCAAGCCATTTTGCTCGTTGACGGCTACAACATTGTCGGAGCTTGGCCTGAGCTGATACAGCTGCGTGACAGCAGCGGGCTTGAATCGGCGCGCAATCAGCTGGCTGAAGTATTAGCCAACTACAGCGCCTTTAAAGACTTTGAGACCTGGCTAATCTTTGACGCCTACGGGCATCGGCGAGCACATCACAGCGAGTCGGTAACGCAGCATCTCTCTATTCACTACACCCGGTTTGGTCAGACAGCCGACTCATACATTGAAAAAGCCTGCGCTCAGTTCCGGAACGACGTGCGCAAATTTCAGCAGCGCCTGATCGTTGCTACGTCTGACCGAGCGCAGCAGCTGACTGTGATCGGCTACGGGGCCGAATGGATGTCTGCCCAGCAGCTCGAGTCCGATGTGACCTTTTCACTGCAGCGCGTGAGGCGGCGGCAAAAGTCTAAGCAGCGCTCTCGAAGAAGTTCCCTGGCCAACTCGTTGGGCCCCGAAGCAAAGGCCAAGCTATCTAGGCTGCGGTTTGGGCTACCTGACTGAGCATTTTTTCTCTTAAAACTCAAAAAGGAGTTGTCAAAGTGCTTCTGTTTTGAGTAATATAAAAAACGCATTCCTCAGTAGCTCAGCGGTAGAGCGGTCGGCTGTTAACCGATTGGTCGTAGGTTCGAATCCTACCTGGGGAGTTAACTTAGTTCTCTTACCTGTTTCTTGCTCGCAAGGCAGCATAGCGGCTGCTGACGCATGGCTCGCTGATGGAGCTCTCTGCCTCTGAGCTGCTTCACCGGGCGGACGCTATTACAAATTTTTTTATCGATTTTGCAGTTAAGTGTTAAGGCACCAGCCCGACTAGCGAAATAGTTCGAGGTTATCTGTTAAAGTTCTGTTAAAGTACTCAAAGCTTTACGATTTATATCTAGAGAAATATTTCGATCGAAGTAAATATAGTTTAAGTTTTGAGTATTATTCGCGTTTTATAGAAATATTTGGTTTAAGAAATGCCTCGTATACTCATCATTGATGATGATCCGGCCATCCTAGAACTGGTTGCCGTCAACCTTGAAATGGCGGGGTATGACGTCAGTCAGGCCGATGACGGTGTCAAGGGTCAGGCGTTAGCAGTTCAGCTACTGCCTGATTTGATTGTGCTTGACCTGATGCTGCCTAAGGTAGATGGCCTGACCGTCTGCCAGCGGGTCAGACGGGACGAGCGCACTTCTGACATTCCTGTTTTGATGCTGACGGCGCTTGGGCAAACCCAAGATAAGGTAGACGGGTTCAACGCTGGCGCAGATGACTACCTGACCAAGCCTTTTGAGCTAGAAGAGATGCTGGCTCGCGTGCGAGCGCTGCTGCGGCGCACCGATCGGATACCGCAGGCAGCCAAGCACAGTGAAATTTTGAACTACGGTCCGCTGACTCTAGTGCCAGAGCGGTTTGAGGCAATTTGGTTTGATACCACCGTCAAGCTAACCCACTTAGAGTTTGAGCTGCTTCACTGTCTGCTGCAGCGGCACGGGCAGACGGTCTCGCCCAGCGAGATCTTAAAAGAAGTCTGGGGCTACGACCCGAACGACGACATTGAAACGATTCGCGTCCATATTCGGCACCTGCGCACCAAGTTAGAGCCCGATCCGCGTCATCCGAAATACATCAAGACGGTCTACGGCGCCGGCTACTGCCTAGAGCTGCCGCAGAACAATCAGGCCATAGAGAGTCGAGCCAGCTAGCCTCAGACAGGCTTAGCTAGGCTACCTAGGCCAAGAGACATCAAGCAGATATGGCAAAACATTAAATTAAAGAGCATTCTCACCGTCTCAGCGAGAATGCTCCTTTNCGTGGCAGGTTTGAGTGATTTCGTTCACGAGGCTGACCGCCTGACGCCCCTGATAGTCTGCTCGCAGCTGTGGCGTAATCCAAACGGGCTGGCCCACCAGCAGGCTCACTCGCTGATAGAGAATAGCCGGATGCCATCCGGGCTGATCAAACAGCGGCTCTGAAGGATCAAACAGCCGCAGCAGCCGCAGCGGCACGGCCGTCTCCTGGCTCTCCTGATGAGAAGCGATCGCAATGGGCAAAATCGCCAGCTGCTCAACCGGCGCTCGCAGGGCTAGATGTGCAAACCCGCGATGAAAGTCCTTCACTTGGGTGGGTGCGGTCGGCTCTACCATGGGCGCTGTCCCTTCTGGGAAGATGCCCACGATGTGCTCGGCTTCTAAATGCTCAACAGCCTGACGCAAAAAGCTGCGACTGCGATGCCCGGCTTCGCGCAGGGGAAAGCAGCCCAGTGACTTAACGACATCAGCTAAGATAGGCACCTGGCCCAAATAGTGATGACAGGCGAAGTGCACAGTCCGATTGACTGCCGCCATCAGCAGCGGCGCATCTAAAAAGCTGCGGTGATTGCTGACAACCACCATCGCGCCTGCCGTGGGCACGCGCTCTCGATAGTGAAACGATAGACGGGTACCCGACAGAAACAGCATCCAACGTGCAATTTCACTGGGATCGCTCAGCAGCATAAAACAGGTGGACTACTCAAAATCACAATCAGGACATACAATCTTAAGCTTTGTAAAGCTAGATTGCCGCCTTTCAGAAGGTAGACATTGTTGTAAGAGATTCTTATTCACGCTTGACTGCTGCCCTAAACTGCTGCCGCAAACTGCTGCTACAGCGGTAAAAAAAGCAGCGCCGCAGCACCGCTTTTTAGCTAAATCTTGTAGGGTTGGGCAAACTTGGTAGAAGCTTGTGCCTCACTCGCCCCACTATGCTTTGAGTCTGGCCGATGATTGAGTCATTTCACCAGTTGAGCGGCTGACTAAGCGAATGCAGCCATCAGCGATCGCATCTTCCAAAATAGCCAGGTAGCGCTGTTCTTCAGCTGAAAGCCGACCGCCGGTGCGATAGCGGTTAATTTCGGCAGCTGCGCCCGGTGAAAGCTCGCCGTGACTTAACGCTGTGCGAACCAAAGATTCTAAGCTATTGGAGGCTCGATTCGATGACTTAAACATAGTTAACAGTCCCTAACGGTGTTAGTTCTGTTTTCAGAGCTTTAGGCAAAGCTTCCGGATAAAAATCGATAGACAGTTTAAAAAGTGTCTTTGAAATCGATATAAACATATTAAAAGTCTTTGATTTAACCGATTTCATGGCTTTTTTATAAATTCATTAATACCACCTTAAGTCGCAACTTTAAGGATTATTTACTATCGCGAACCAGCTAGATAAAGCTGACTCCCAGCACTTCTAACTCAAGCCTATGAGCTAGCGGCGCTCGATCGCGCCTTCACGGCGCTGCACGTTCGATAGTCTATCGGTCGCCTGCCGATTGCCTCACTGATTGCGATAGCAGGCCCATCATTAGGCCCAATGACTGTAGCGTTTCGCAGGCTGAGCCAGTAAGGAGCAGACACTGCAATTGATATAGCGTTCGCCATTTAGGCCATGACATTAAGTATCGCTACCTCTAATAGCGCATAGCCAAACAGCACTGCAGCCTTGCCCTCATAGGACTGGCGGCTGCTTTAGCACCCCGACAATACCTATCAAAGGGTATTGTTACAACTCTATAAAGCCCGCCTATTGCTAGAAAGTAACAGGCCAATCACTCCGATGTTAGGTCTGATACGGGCTGTAGACGAGCCGCCTGCTGCGCCGCTAGCGCGATCGCTACCGGATAAAGTCGATGCTCTTGGACCTGGATGCGTGCCTGTAGGCTGGCGGCTGTGTCATTGGCCAGCACGGGGACTGCTGCCTGCGCGATGATGGGGCCGCTGTCTACGGCCAATCTGACCTGATGCACCGTGCAGCCTGTGATTTTGACCCCGGCGGCGAGCGCTTGCTCAACCGCGTGCATTCCTGGAAAGCTCGGCAGCAGGCTGGGATGAATATTCAGCATCCGATCGGCAAAAGCATCGACTAGAATTCGGGTGACGCGCCGCATCCAGCCGGCCATGATCACCCACTCAACTCGGTGCGATCGCAGCGTTTTCAGAATGTCTTGATCGAGCGCCTCGCGTGACGCATAGTCGCGATGGTTGAGCAGAACAGTCGGCACCTGAATCTGAGCCGCGCGGGCAGCAACTTGAGCGTCGGGATTGTTATAGATCAACACAGCAATACTGGCCTGCAGCTGGCGCTCTTCAACGGCCTGAGCAATTGCAGCAAAGTTGCTGCCGCTACCCGAGGCCAAGATACCTAACCGCAGCGGTGGATGCGCCACAGCGGAGGTCAGTGGCGGCGAAACTAGGCTAGTAGACGCCTCAAATCCGGATAGACTCATAGCAGGCAAAGCAGAAAGGCCAGGTTCTTAAGATACTACGGTGGCTTTGGGTCGCTCAATACAGCGGCTTTGAGCCGCTTAATCCGGCAGCTTTGAGCCGCTTAATCTAAACAGATGGCACACACTGACCTCACAGGCTCATCGACGCGCGTAGCTGCCTGGCTGCTATTGGCCCCGGCACTGGCGCTGCTGGGGCTGTTTGTCTTTTGGCCGATTCTCTATCTGGGCTATCTCAGCTTTACCACCGGCAGCTTTACCCGCGCCGGCCTGCACTGGGTAGGGTGGCAAAACTACCTGCGGCTGCTCAACGACCCCGACTTTTGGCAAGTAGTGGGCAATACGGTCTACTTCACGCTGGCAACCGTGCTGCCAAGCCTAATCTTGCCGCTGGGAATTGCGGTTCTGTTGAATCAGTCGGTCTGGCTGCGGGGGCTGCTGCGAACGGCCTATTTTATTCCATCGATTACTTCTCTAGTAGCCGTGGGGCTGGGCTTTCGCTGGCTGTTTCAAACCGACGGCCCCGTTAACCAGCTGCTGATTGCCCTAGGCGGCCTTTCGATTCCGTGGCTTAGCAGCCCTGGCTGGGCTATGCCGGTGGTCATATTGCTGAGTATTTGGAAGCAGATTGGCTTTAATATGGTGGTCTTTTTAGCCGGGCTGCAGACCATTCCCCGCAGTCGATACGAAGCAGCTGAGCTAGACGGGGCCGGTCCCTGGCAGCAGTTTCGCTATGTGACGCTGCCGGGGCTGCGGCCAACGCTGATCTTTACCACCATCACTACCGTCATTTTCACGCTGCGTAGCTTTGAGCAGGTGTATGTGATGACCGGCGGCGAGCCGCTCAATTCGACCAGCATTTTGGTCTACTACATCTACGAGCAAGCCTTTAGCCGCTTTGATTTTGGCTACGCGGCGGCGGCGGCTACGCTGCTGCTGCTGGTAGCGCTGCTGCTGGTCTACATACAGCTACGGGTTTGGCAAAAAGATGAGCAAATCTAGATACAAGCGCGTATATTCTCGGCTGAGACAGGGCATATTGGGTACATATTGCTCCGTTAAATTTCGGCATGACGCTTTCTGATGTCTCTGCTTCCTCAGCTGAGTTTCTAGCCAGCCTGCTCGATGCGATCGCTAATCCGATCTATGTCAAGGACGCTCAGCACTGCTGGATCTTTGCCAATCGCGCCTGCTGTGAGCTGCTGGGACAGTCGCGGGAGGCGCTGGTGCGCTCGTCTGCGGTAGAGCAACTGTCGCCGGCAGAGCTGCTGCTGCTGAAGCGACAGGATGAAGCGTTTTTGCACGCTGGCGAAGTGTCGCACGAGCCCATTTTGCTGACCGGCGCTAATGGGAAAACCTATGCGTTTGTTTCAGTGCGATCGCTGCTGCAGGACGCTGACGGTTGTCCGCTGCTGGTCAATACGCTGCGCGATGTGACTGAGCTTTCCCATATTCAAGAGACCAACCAAAAGCTGCAGCTGCAGCTGCAGAAGCGCTCTGACACGCTAGAAACGCTGCTTGATTTTGAAGCCACGCTGAAGCGCATTACTGATCGGGTGCGCGATAGCTTAGACGAGAAGCAGATCCTGCAGACAGCCGTACAGGAGCTGACCGAAGCGCTGGGAGTGAAAGGGTCAAATACGGCCCTCTACGATCTAGAGCAGGGCACCTCAACGATCTATTACGAATACACCACGCTGCTGTCACCGTCGCGAGGGCGCGTCTCGCAGATGGAAGCTTTTCCAGAGGTCTATCATCAGCTTTTAGAAGGACAGTACTTTCAATTTTGTTCTATCTTTCCGAACCCGGTGCGCGGTCACGTCTCAATGTTTGCCTGCCCAATTTTGGACGATCGGGGCGTGCTGGGCGACCTGTGGCTGATCAATGACAAAGACTATGGCTTCAACGAGCTCGATATTCGCCTGGTGCAGCAGGTCGCTAACCAATGTGCCATTGCGATTCGTCAGGCCCGGCTCTATCAGGAGTCGCAGTCGCAGGTGCGCGAGTTAGAGCGGGTGAATACGCTCAAAGATGATTTTTTAAGCACGGTCTCGCACGAGCTGCGCACGCCCGTAACCAGCATGCGCGTCGCGCTGCAGCTGCTCGGGGTAACGCTAGCTCAGGAAATGGATTTAGAAACCGAGCTAAAAAAGCCAGAGCTCGCGCAAAATCGCATGGCGCGCTACTACCGTATCCTCAAAGAGGAATGTGAGCGAGAAATTAGCCTAATTAACGATCTGCTCGATCTGCAGCGGCTCGATGTGGGCAATCATCCGATTCTCTCGCAGCCCATTCATCTGCCCGACTGGCTGCCGGCCTTGGTCAACGGGTTTCAGGCTCGCACAAAGAGCCGCGATCAGAATTTGCGCGTGATTGTGCCAGAGGATATTCCTATCCTAATTTCAGATCTCTCTAGCATTGAGCGTATCCTCGCTGAGCTGCTGAATAACGCCTGCAAGTATACGCCGCCAGAGGGCGAGATTACGCTGGCCGTGAGCGCAACCGACCGCAACTCGCTACAGTTTGACATTACCAACACGGGGGTTGAGATCCCGGCTGAAGAGATGCCGCGCATCTTTGATAAGTTTTATCGCGTCCCCAGCGCCGACCCTTGGAAGCAGGGAGGTACTGGGCTAGGGCTAGCGCTAGTGCAGAAGCTGACTCTGCATATTGAGGGCACAGTTAGCGTCTCTAGCGGAGACGGTCAAACCTGCTTTACGATCGAGCTGCCGCTGTCACTGGCTGCTAAGTAGGCTCAATAAAATTGGTCGCAGCGGTCACAGTTGCATCCAGTCACAGTTGCATCAGTCACAATAGAATCAGTCACACTAGAATCAGTCACACTAGAAGAAAGCATTAGGTGAGTTTCTATGACGTCTGCGACGCCTGAGGTTTACGAAGGTCAGTTTGGCGCTTTTTCAATCACGGCTGAAGATCGGCGAGAGGTGGTGATCTATCGCAGCGGGCTGGTGATAGCTGCCATTTGCTTTGCCGCCGGCAGCGCGATCGCGCTTACGGGTGAGCCGTCATCGCTGGCGCTGCATAGCGTAACCGGGCTCTATGCCTTGTTTTGGCTATCGCTAGGCGTCAGCCTGTTCACGATTCACATCTATCTGCGCAGCCTGCATCGAGCACTGCAGACCTTTTGGGCGATTGGCGGGCTGGCTAGCCTCGTGATTGCGCTGACCCAGGCTCAGCCGCTGCCGCTGACGGTCTACCAGCAGCCGCTAGCGATTCTGGGCATCGGCTTTACCTTTGCAGCCCTAACTGGAATTTTCTTTAAAGAAGCATTTTGCTTTAATCGCTTTGAGACCAAGCTGTTGACCCCGATTGTGCCGCTGCTGCTGCTGGGCCATCTGACCGGTATTTTGTCAGTGACCGTGGAACAGGGACTGCTGGTGAGCTGGGCCGTTTTGTTTGGCATTTTTGCACTGCGCAAAGCATTTCAGGCAATTCCGCCTGACATCGGCGATAAAAGCGTGTTTACCTATCTAGCGCAGCAGCGCCAGACCAAATCAGAGGCCGCCTCTTAAGGGGCCTCTAGCCTTAGACTAAAGAGGATGTGGGCATACTGAGCCGGTTGCACTGAGCCGGTTGCATGGATACCATTTCCAATCTGGTAACCTCTGAACGAGCCTACTGGGTGGCCTGGTCGCGCCTAGAGCGTCTGGGGCCAATCTTACTTAAGCGACTCTGCGAGACGTTTGGCAGCCTGGCTGATGCTTGGCAAGCCCCGGCCGCAGCGCTGCAGCAGGTAGACGGCATTGGCGATCGGCTAGCAGCCTCAATTGTCCGTCAGCGGCGGCAGCTGTCTCCAACGGCGCTGCTAGCGCAGCTCGAAGCGGCTAATCAATCTTTTTGGACACCCGCCGACGCCGACTACCCGCATCTGCTCTTTGAAACTGTCGATCCGCCACCGGTACTCTACTATCGCGGGCCGCTACGGCTGAATAACCTGCCGTCTACCGCACTGACGGTGGGCATGGTAGGCACCCGTCGCCCCTCTAACTATGGCAGCCGCTGGACTCAGCGGCTGGGTAAGTGTCTCAGCCAGCAGGGGTATGTGATTGTCTCAGGACTGGCTGACGGGATTGATACGCTGGCCCATCGCAGCTGTCTAAAGCAGCAGGGGCTAACCGTGGCCGTCTTGGGAACCGGCGTCGATGTGGTCTATCCTCGCTTCAACCAGCTGCTGTACGACCGAATCTGTCAAACCGGGCTGATCTTGAGCGAGTATCCTGATGGCACGCCGCCCAGCCGAGCCCACTTTCCTCAGCGCAATCGAATTATTGCTGGCCTAAGTCGGGCGCTGCTAGTGACCGAAGCGCCGCAGCGTTCCGGGGCGCTGATTACCGCACATTTGGCCAATGACTATGGGCGCGAGGTCTATGCACTACCCAGCTCGGTAGAAAACCCCTGCGGACGCGGCTGTCTAGAGCTGATTGCTCAGGGCTGCCAGATGATTCTGGATGAAACCACGCTGTGCGCTGCGCTAAGTGAGCTGCCGGCTATGGCTCAAGCCGCTGATGTCAAACCTTCAGCCAGAGAGGCGGCTGGAGAAGAGGCCGCTGAGGTAGAGGCTGCGGTGGATAGCTCAGCGAGTCAGGCTAAGGCTCAAGCCACCGCGCCGCACCCGGCCGCCCCGGATCTATCGGCGCTCACGCCTGAGCTAAGCGCGGTCTTCGCCGCTATTTCAACCGAGCCAGCTAGTTTAGAAGCGATCGCTGATCGGACACAGCTAGAAACCGGCACGATACTCAGTAGCTTAGTGCAGCTAGAGCTGCTAGGACTGGTGATGCAGCTGCCGGGAATGCGCTATCAGCGAGCGATACCGTAGATTAAGAAAACTAATTGTCGGTCCCACTTTCGGGCATGCTGCTAGAGAAGACAACCAGCCAAACGGTAAAGGGGCCCACCTTGAGCGAACCTGTGATGCGTGCAAAGCCGCCGCTAGAGCATATTCCGGCGGACTATACTCCAGCTGTGGCTCAGGGGGTGAAGGCGCTGCTGCCGCTGTGGATCCGCTGGCAGACCAACCTAGCTGAGATAGAGGCCTGCGAAGTAGACACCCTAGCCCGCCTCTACCATGACTTTCAGCAAGGCAAGACGCGCTTTTTGATGGCCTTTCGGCATCCTAGTCCAGCCGATGCCTACTGTTTGGCACAGCTGCTATGGCGGCGGGTACCCGCCACGGCCAAAGCGATGAATCTGCCGCTGCAGTCGCCTATCCACGCTCACTTTATCTACGATCGCGGCATTCCGCTTTGGGCTGGCCGCTGGGTTGGCTGGCTCTATTCCAAGCTGGGCGGTACTTCCATTCAGCGCGGCAAGCTCGATCTGGTCGCTCTGAGGGCAGCTCGCGACCTGTTTGCCAACGGTCGGTTTCCGATGGTGGCTGCCCCCGAAGGCGGCAATAACGGCCACAATGAAATTGTCAGCCCGCTAGAGCCCGGCATCGCCCAGCTAGGATTTTGGTGCGCCGAAGATTTACAGAAAGCGCAGCGGCCAGAGTCGGTAGTCATTTTGCCGCTGGGGCTGCAGTATCGCTATATCGAACCGCCCTGGCAGGCCGTGGAAGCGCTGCTGGTGCAGCTAGAGGCCGACTGCGGTTTGGGCGACGCTATTGCCTCGACTGCCCTGCTCGATCTCCCGGAGTGCAGCTTCTCAGAAATTGGCCTGCCGCCGCAAAAGGCGCTGGCGCTGTACAGTCGACTCTATCGGCTGGCCCTGCATCTGCTGGCGCTGATGGAAGGCTACTACCGCAAGTTTTATAAGGTGTCGCTGCCGACAGAGGCCGACTCAGCTGACCCTAACGCTCAGCTGGCACAGCGTCTGCAAACCTTGCTAAATGCGGCGCTGCAGGTGGCAGAAGACTATTTTGGCGTACCGCCTAAAGGGACCGTCATCGATCGCTGTCGGCGATTAGAGCAGGCTGGCTGGGAGCGAATTTTTAGAGAAGATTTGAAAGATGCACAGCTGTCGCCGGTCGAGCGTGGACTGGCCGATCGGATTGCGGAAGAAGCCGATTTGCGCATGTGGCACATGCGCATTGTGGAAAATTTTGTTGCCGTGACCGGACGCTACGTGAGAGAAAAGCCGACCGTGGATCGCTTTGCTGAAACCGTGCTGCTGCTGCGCGATACGATTGTTCGGATCAAAGGCAAACATCCCTTTCCAAGACCGAAGCTAGGGTCGCTACGAGCGACTGTCACCGTCGGTGAGCCGCTGGCAGTGAGCGATCGCATGGCCGACTATCAACAAAGCCGGCGGCGAGCCGTGGCTCAGCTCACGCAGGACCTGCAGACAGCGCTAGAAGACCTGATCCTCAAAGAGCCATAGCTAAGTCAGACCTCAACCCAGCTGTGCCCCTTGACTGGCCTCTTGTCTTGCCCATAAAGCGACTGAGAAAGCGCTTCTAAAACGCGGACTAGATCGGCCCCAGCCTGCCCAGACGAATAGTCGGACGGCCGCTGGCTGAGACAGTCAACAAAATGCTGACAGAGGCTGCGCAGCGGCTCACGCGGCTCGACGGGCAGCGCAACGGTGACAAGATCTTGAGGCTGATAGGGCGGAGCCTGAGACGCAAAGCTACCGCGCTGCAGCGTTAGCGGCCGGGTCGAGTGCATTTCATCAAAAATTAGAGTACCCTGATCGCCCACTAGGCAAAGGCGTCGCTGCTTGTCGGGGTTTGCCCAGCAGAGATGCAGCTGAGCTTCAAAGCCGCTAGGATAGCGCAGCTGGCACCAGACAGCATCAGCCAGCCCTTGAGAAAACTGCGATCGCGCCTGAGTCTGCTGCCAAATCAGCCCCTGCGATCGCACCTGCTGCGGCTGCTCACCCAGCCAGTGATTAAAAATCGCAATGTCGTGAATGGCTAGATCCCAAAGCGCGTCGACATCTTGACGCACAGGTCCAAGGTGGGTCCGCGCTGCGTAGCCATAGCGCAGCGCGCCTAGCTGAGCCTTGGCCTCACGACCTGCCATTACTGCCGGATGAAAGAGATAGGTATGGTCTACGATTAGCTGTCGCTGCTGCTGCTGTGCCAGCTGGCAGAGCGCCTGCGCGCTTTGGCTATCGAGCGTAAGCGGCTTTTCTGCCAAAACATGCAGCCCCACTTTGAGCGCCGCTGTAATCAGCTCAACATGCGTGGCGGCTGGCGTTGCGATCGCGGCAGCGGCTATCCCCTCTAGCGCCAGCGCTGCCTGCCAGTCGCTCAGCAGCGCCACGGCCCCATCGAGGTTAAAGCGCTCGGCTATTGCCTTTAGCCGTGCTGGGTTGGGATCGGCCACCGCCCGCACCCGAATTTGCGGATGGACTAAAAAATTGCGCAGCAGATGAGTTCCCCAGCGGCCTGCGCCTAGCAGCACTATTGAAATTTGCGCCATTATTATTTCAGCGAACCTTTTGAGCCTAGCTTGCCCAAAAGTGCCTTGAGCGGGTCATAGGCAGCCCGAGCGGCAACATGCTCCGCCTGCTTGATTGACGGACCCTTTCCCTGTCCCCAGACCTGCTCTTGATACCAAACTTCAGCCTGAAAGCGTTCTGGATCGCCGTGACGCTGGCTAATTTCCGTGACGCGGTAGGCAGGCAGCTGCTTATGGTGCGCCTGCGTGAGCTCCTGCAGCGCTGCCTTGTAGTTGTGGCGGGCTGGATCTTGCTGAATCTGCTGCGTCAGCTGCTCAAAATGCAGATCAAGCCAGGGCCGAATCAGCTGAAAATCTTGCGTACTCAAATAGAGCGCGCCCAGCACCGCCTCAAACGCATCGGCCAGTCGCGAGGCATGCCCGGCTTTGTCACTGCTGGCGCTAGCTGAGAGCCAAAGATACTGCTCTAACCCGTAGCGAGCGGCCAGAGCCGCCAGCGTGCGATCGCTCACTAGCTGCGATCGCACTGCCGCCATCTCACCCACTGCCATTTGCGGGTGCGCCTCGCGCAAAAACTCTGCTGCGGCTAGCCGCAGCACGGCATCCCCCAGAAATTCTAGCTGCTGGTTATTGTAGCCGGGCGAGGCCGAAATATCTGACAGCGCCTGATCTAAGAGCTGCCATTGAACGCGCTGGCCCTCTGATAGCCCTAACTTTTCAACCAGCCGAGTCAGTTCGCGCTGCCGACGCGGATCGAGATCATAAGCCATAGTGCAGTTCAAGAAGAATGAGAAAGAGCTGGACGTAAGCCGGGTTCTGTTCTCAGCCAGCGCTAGCCGACTGAGGGCAGTTATCTATCTGGGACAGCTGTTACCAGCTGCCTCTAGCGGTACACCTTAAACGGGGCTGGGAAAAAGACCAACCTTGGCCCCTCCGACCTTGCTCCCGACCGGGGTTTACCGAGCCAGCACCTCACGATGCTGCTGGTGCGCTCTTACCGCACCTTTGCACCCTTACCTGTGAAAGGATGAAGGAGAAAGAATGAAGGGTGAAGTTAAATTCCGCCTTCTGTCTTCTGCCTTCTGCCTTCTCATCGGCGGTATGTTTCTGTGGCACTCTCCTCACGGTCGCCCGCACTGGGCGTTACCCAGCAAGTCTGGTCTTTCGGGAGCCCGGACTTTCCTCAGACTTGATCTAGCCAAGCCTGCAACCGCCGCGCCAGCTCTTTCCTAATCTTTAGTCTAGTGTGAGCCAGGAATGTTTGGTCTAGCGGCGGGAGGGTCGGCCGGTAATCGTGGTGGAAACGATATTTTCAATCCGCTGCCCGGGACGGCTGAGCAGCCAGCGCAGAGGAGGAAAGGCGATTTCGCCCGGCAGCAATAGCACATCAAAGCTAAAGGGCAGCAGTAAGCCAGTCGCTTGGGCATCGCGGCTAGCTAGCGATTTTAGCCCTACCCAGAGGGTGAGCGAGTACAGCGATTTTTTTAGGTAGTCCTCTCTTGAAGGCGCTTTGGTATCCTTCTTTTTGGGAGGTTGACGGCTGCCTCGGGCAGCCTTATCATTGCTTTTTGACTTGTCTGACACAATTCGAGTCGCCAGCTGCTGCAGATCGATAGCCGGCGTCTGAATTTCCAGGATCTGAGACGATTCACCTCGACCCAAGCTACCTTCAGCAGTCACAGGGGCGATTAATCGCTGCCCTGGATTAATCACGCTGTAGACCTGCGGCTGAAACAGATCAAAGCTTTCATCCGGCAAAACTCGAATCACTCGCTGTCCCTCTTTGTTTAGATAGGTAATCGAACAGCGATCCCAGTCTAA
>JAAHIA010000060.1 GCA_010671975.1 Leptolyngbya sp. SIO4C1
TCTTCAATGGTTTCAGCCACTGATTTATCGGGGGTTGAAGCCATTGAGCACATCTTTGCCATCAAAGCGCAGCAGCCAGCTGCCGTCTAAGCGCTATATTTTATGCTGTCAATTTTAATTCTGCCGTATACGCGGTTATACGGAGGCAGACTGGGTATCAATTAAAACCTTTGTCGAGCGGCCTGCGGATTTAGTCAGACGGCTATAGCTTTCGAAGTTTCTAGTTGTTAAGGTTTCTTGCGCCACGGCCGCAGCGATCACGGGCAGTGTCTTGAGTGATAAACATCACTCGCTAAGCGACGCTTTTGGCCTTGACAAGGCCGCTGCCGGTATCGATGGATCGCTGCGATTTCTAGAGATCACGGGCTACCCTTTATATTACAAATGGTATCGTTGGGAGAACTTCGCTGAAGTCAGAACATCAGGGAGTCGGATTTAGTCCGGCGCAGCTATGGTGGAATCGAATATTCAAGCGGCCCAGTCAGCTCTATATGCATTTTTTTTGCATAGCGTACAGCGACAGGCGCCTGAAACGGTACTCACGACCTTTCGTCAGCTCTTTTCGGACTTAACTCAAACGACTGCCACTGAGCCAGCCGCTGCCCTACAAATTATTGTCATCGCTAACGATCCGCAGGAGTTTCGATATACGCTCAAGCGCATCTGCTACATCCTGGTCAACAACTGGGAGCTGCGACGACAGCACGAGGCAGTTCAAGCTTTAATTCGACTGCTGCAAGATCCGGCGCTCAGCCGTCCTGGCTATGCGGTGATTACCAAGCGGCTGCGGCAGTGGATGCAGAGCTTTGTGCACAGCAGCGCGTTCAACGATCTTAAGCTATTCGCCAATCGCTACCGTGAAGAACGCCACTGGCGCGATCGCTACACCTCCTACCTGCTGGTGCCGCAGTATACGAATCTGCAAAACCCGCTAGAGCAGCGAGAGGCCGCTCGCACCCGCTCCTGTGAGCTAAAAGCGCGCTTTCGCTTTGATCTGGCCATGTACACTGCTCGCGCTCAGGAAAAAGAGACGCTAGAAAGCAGCGCCCCGCCTCTATCAGAAAACCCAACCGTACTTGGAGACACCGTGCTCACGCTGGTCAAGGTGCTGCTGCTGCGCCCCGGTGAATTTAGCTACAGCAACCTGGCCAATGTCTTTCGTCAGCAGGTGCACTGCCTCAGCTACTTGGACTTTAAGCGGGCAATGCTGCAGTATCTAGTGTTTGCGCTGCCGCTATCTGCAACCGCCGATGTAATCAAGCAGTCTCTGGCTGAGCCGCTGCTCTCGCTGCACGCGCATCGCGACTATGAAGAGGTCAGCGACGCCCTCATTTTACGCACCTGCAACTTTTTGATTGACCTGCTGCTCACTCAAGATCGACAGCAGCCGTCGCCCATCTTTGGCCGCATCATGACCCAGGGCAACCCGCTCTACCTCGTGCTGGTGCTGCTGAAGATTGCGCTGTTTTGCCGCTACGTGCAGACCCACTTAGAGCTGCGCATGGCCGACCTAATTCGCTACTACGAGGCTTTCCCAGAAACCGACTGCGCCTGGATTATCAACTTCTGCGAGATGTTTCGCACAACGTTTGCCATCTTTGGCGATCGCACCCACTACAACCTTGTCCGCATTGACCACGACCGGTTCACGCCGGCGTCGCCGGTTAGCCTTGATGACTATCGCATCTTTTCACAGATGCGCCACCAGCCAGTAGAAGCTCCAGCGCTGATTTTACCCACTGCGGCCGCCAGCTAATCCTGCTGATGGGCAAACTGATAGGCCCCAATAAATGAAAGCGCGATCGCGACCGCCAGCAGCATCGGAATTGAATACCAGGGAAACTCAGCCAGCGGCCGATAGGCTGCTGCTCTTAGCCCGACTGAGGTGTAGGTGAGTGGCAGCAAATAGACAATGACCTTTAAAACAGCTGGCAGCGTGGAGGGCTCAAAAAACGTAGCCCCTAAAAACGACATGGGCACAATCAAAAAGTTGTTGAACAGGCCAACGCTCTCTAGCGACTTCACATTCAGTCCGACAATTACCCCTAGCCCGGCAAACACCGCGCAGTTGAGCACCAGCAGCAGCAAAAACAGCGGGTTCAAAAAGCTGAGCGGCTCGCGGGTAAATAGAATTGCGACCAAAATGACTGACGCTGCCGTCAGCAGCCCGCGAACGATGCCAGCCAGCATCTTACCTAGATGCAGCGCCAGCGGATGAATGGGGTAAAGCAGCATCTCCTCAAAATTTTTAGTAAATAGCCGCTCCCCGCAGATTGAAAACGTCGTACCGCCAAAGCTAATCACCATCGAAGACAGCGCCACCATGCCCGGCAAAATAAACTCTAGATAGCTATCACCCACTTCTGGAGGCGCAACCCGATCAATTGAGCTGCCTAAGCCTAGACCAAATGCCAAGATATAGATCAGCGGCGACACCAGTCCTGACGCAGCTACCTGCGGAATTCGTACCCGCAAATCGAGCCAGTCTCCCCAAAAAACCGTCAAACTATCGGCTAGAAGCGTTTGCAGCGGGTTCGCTTTGATAGATTTCACAAGACAGGGCAGCTCAGCACATAGGGTATATGAGGATACGATACAGCGATCTGCGTAGCTTTTTCTGCCTTGCACGCAACTGCACAAATCGAAGGCATACTAGAATCATAGGCGTCTTAACGGCGTTCTCACGATGAATACCTGGTAAACCATCAGCCCTTTAGCCGTCTCATTTCTCGAAATCTAAATGAAACGCAAACCTCGCTATATGCCACCTCCGAGAGAAAGAAACGACTATCGCGAACCGCCCAGCGACTATCGCGAATCGCCCAGCGACTATCGCGAACCGTCCAGCAAAGGCGACAGCAAAAACTTTTTTAACCTGGCGGTGATTGGGGCTGTTCTGGTACTGGGCATCGTGCTGGGCTCGATTTTGACCTACAACGTCAACTTCAGTACCGAAAGCCTAACCACCGATGTTGAAATTGCCAAGCTCGCCCCCAACCCTGAACTCTGTGCGCAATATGGGGCCAGCGCCATTGTGACTGAGACGCGCACCTTTGTGACGCTCAACCCGCGTCGCGTCTTTGTTTCACAGCCACAAACGCAGCCGGGCTGTGTCTTGCGCAGCTCTAACTGGAGCGTGCTCAGGCAAAAAGATGCCATTAACGGCGAAGAAGTCTCCGCCTGCCGCAATCGGATGAATACGTTTGGCTACACAGGCGATATTGACGTGCCTGAGACCGCTGAGGTCAACTGCCTGTACCAGAACGACGGACAGACCCGCTTCTAAGCCACCGGGCTGCCTATGGCTGAGCAGCCGGCAGCGGCTGACCAAAGGAAATCGGCTCTGGCCAAACTGAAATCTGATCGCCTGGCACTGCGGCAGCGTCTACGGCAGCTGGCTCAACCGGCGCAGCAACCGATGGGCTCTGTGCGATCGCAGCTTCCGCTGGCTCAGGCTCTAGCTTCGGTGGCGTCATAACCACGGCCCTCAGCGCTGGATCGTGGGCTTCTGCGGCCGGTGTCGCAGCCGCTGTCGTCGGCAGTGCGGTCGCTGTCTCTAGTGCGGGCGTATCCAGTACAGGCAGCGCTGCTGGCTCCTCGGGTGCGACCGGCTCCTCGGGTGCGACCGGCTCAGGCGTTGCCTCAGCATTGACCTGGGGTGCGGCCATTGGCGGCACGTCTATTGCCGCAGCGGTTTCTGCCAAAGACGGTACGCTAACCACGCTTGCTTCGTTGCGAGCCGGCGCGTAGGGATCGAGCGGCAAATCATCCGTCGCAGCAGGCTGCAGCAGGCTTTGGGCATTCTGACTCAGGCGGCTAGCACCCTGATGCGAGCCAATCGCCTCGAAGGGATCGCCTGCTAACGCAGCATTGGCGATGGGCTCAGCACCGGCAATCAGCGGTCGAAAGCGCCACTGCCGCTGCCCGTCAGCTTCATCAAACTGAATTTCGACCTGCTCTGCCTGCAGCTCAGTGTCTGGAGCCAACTCGATCACAACCCGCACCGTATCGGCTTCAAACTGCGATACCCGAATGCGTTCGACCGCGCCTTCATAGGTTTGCTCAGCTGACACCTCGCCAAGCTGTACGCCCGGCATATCTAACACTACGCGGGCCGGCTCTGCTAGCCAAAAAAACTGTGGGATCACCGTCTCTGGCAATGAGAACTGTAGCTGATAAGTCGCTGGGTCGAAGGCCCAGTCTGTCAGCTCGGCTGCCTGCGCCTGCGGACAGACAATGGCAGCAAGCGCGATCGCGCTGCCGAGTCCAAGATTCAGCCCCACACTCAGCCCTATATGTCGATAGCTCATGGTCGTTTACCTCACCTAAAACGCGCCTGACGTGAGATTGACGCGATTAAGGCTAATAGCATACGTCAATTTGTCAAAAATGAACGGTCTTTTTCCAGCCCGTAGCTAAATAAAATCTGAAGCGCTGTGCAGACTAAAATTTATCCGTCATCATAGAACTGACCTCTTTTAGAACCCCTCATGGAACTGCACGAGCTTTTTACCCTAATCTTGCTACTTAGCCCGGGCCTGCTGCTCTCAGCCCTGGTGATGACTGCTTTCGCTTTTGGAGGATAGCCCTCATGGTCATGGTCGAATCTACGATGCTGCCGCTGGGGACAGCCGCCCCTACCTTTGAGCTGCCCGACGTGGTGACTGGCGAAACCATTTCGCTGGAGACCTTCGCCGATAACAAGGCGCTGCTGGTGATGTTTATCTGCGCTCACTGCCCCTTCGTTAAGCATGTGCAGCAGGAGCTGGCACAGCTCGGCCATGACTACGGGCCGCAGGGCGTTGGCATCGTCGCTATCAGTGCCAACAGCGTGGCCACTCATCCGCAAGATGGCCCGGCTCACCTCAAGGCGATGGCTAACGGGCTAGGGTTCAACTTTCCCTACTGCTACGACGAATCTCAGGCCGTTGCGAAAGCCTATACTGCTGCCTGCACGCCCGATTTCTTTCTGTTTGATGGCGATCAGAAGCTGGTCTATCGCGGGCAGCTCGACGACAGCCGCCCCAGCAGTGACAAGCCTGTGACGGGTAAAGACCTGCGTGCCGCCATCGATCAGGTACTGGCCGGGCAAAGCGTACCGCCCGAGCAAGCGCCCAGCATCGGCTGCAACATCAAATGGACGCCGGGGAACGAACCAGACTACTTTGCGGCCTAGCCCGTACCTCACTACCGCCGCGACTGTAGCTGGCGATAGACCGCTTTAAGATCTACATCGTGATGCGCGAGCGCCACCAGCGTGTGGTAGAGCAGATCGGCCACCTCGCCAGCAATTTCGTCTGGGCTATCATCCTTGCAGGCCATCACCACCTCAGCCGCCTCTTCGCCAATTTTTTTCAGAATCTTGTTATCGCCGCCTGCCAGCAGCTTATTCGTGTAGGAATCTGGCTTCGGGTGAGCCTTGCGATCGCAAATCACCCCGTATACCTGCGAGAGCGTATCCGCCGGCGGCGGCACCACCGCGTCCTCAACCTGATGGAAGCAGCTGCGCTCACCCGTATGGCAGGCCACATCGCCCATCTGCTCAACCGTGATCAGCAGCGCGTCGCTGTCGCAGTCGTAGCGCATTCCCTTGACCTTTTGCAGATGCCCCGAGGTCGCTCCCTTATGCCACAGTTCTGAGCGCGACCGGCTCCAGTACCAGACCTCACCCGTCTCTAGCGTCTTCTGCAGCGATTCCCGATTCATCCAAGCCAGCATGAGCACCGTGCCATCGAGATAGTCCTGTGCGATCGCGGGGACCAGGCCCTGGTCGTTGTAGCGGATTTGGTCGAGCGGAATGGAAGGGGTCATGGGGGAAGATGGGGGAGGTCAGGAGGGGGTTACTTTTTCTATCTAAGCATTTCGTTGCGCTTCATTTACGACGCAGCCAGAGCATCCGTCTTGTGAACCTTCCCCATCCACCCTATCTGCCTCACCCGCCCCCTCTCCACACATTCCTTAACATCTCTCAACCTTCACCAGCTCAAGGGATAGGATAAAAAATACTGCAAATAAACTGAGACAGTTTTGCTGTCGGCCCAACCATTCAGAACATCAGTCGAGGACTTCCAAGAAGGAGAGCGCTTTGGTTACCACCACATCTTTGAAAACGACTAAATCAGAAGAAATTTTTTCAGCGGCTCGCAATCTCATGCCGGGCGGCGTTAGCTCCCCGGTACGGGCCTTCAAGTCAGTGGGCGGACAGCCAATTGTATTTGATCGGGTCAAAGGGGCCTACATCTGGGACGTTGATGACAACCAGTACATTGACTATGTGGGCACCTGGGGACCGGCCATCTGCGGCCATGCTCACCCTGACGTGCTGAAGGCGCTGTCCGAAGCGCTGGAAAAAGGCACCAGCTTTGGTGCACCCTGCTATCTCGAAAATATCCTGGCCGAGATGGTGATTGACGCCGTACCTAGCATCGAGATGGTGCGCTTCGTCAACTCTGGCACCGAGGCCTGCATGGCGGTGCTGCGGCTGATGCGGGCCTACACCGGGCGCGACAAGATCATCAAGTTCGAAGGCTGCTACCACGGCCATGCTGACATGTTTTTGGTAAAAGCCGGCTCGGGCGTGGCAACGCTAGGGCTGCCTGACTCGCCGGGTGTGCCGAAATCTGCCACTAGCGCCACCCTGACTGCGCCTTACAACGACCTCGAAGCCGTCAAGCGCCTGTTCGCTGAGAATCCGGGTGAGATTGCCGGCGTCATCCTGGAGCCGGTGGTCGGCAACTCTGGCTTCATCGTGCCTGATGCTGGCTTCTTAGAAGGGCTGCGCGAGCTGACAAAGGCAAACGATGCGCTGCTGGTCTTTGATGAAGTGATGACCGGTTTCCGCATTGCCTACGGCGGCGCCCAGGCTAAATTTGGCGTCACACCAGACCTGACGACGCTCGGTAAAATCATCGGCGGCGGGCTGCCGGTAGGGGCCTACGGCGGTCGGCGCGACATCATGGAAATGATTGCCCCAGCCGGGCCGGTTTATCAGGCCGGGACGCTCTCAGGCAACCCGCTGGCAATGACGGCCGGCATTAAGACGCTGGAAATCTTAAAGCGCCCAGGCACCTACGATCAGCTAGAGCAAACCACGCAGAGGCTGATTGACGGACTGCTTGCGATCGCAAGCGACACTGGGCACACCGTCTGCGGCGGCCACGTCAGCGCCATGTTTGGCATGTTCTTCACCGCCGGGCCTGTCCAAAACTACGACGATGCCAAAAAGTCCGATCTCGAAAAATTCAACCGCTTCCATCGCGGTATGTTAGAGAACGGTGTTTACCTCGCCCCCTCGCAGTTTGAGGCCGGCTTTACCTCGCTAGCCCATACGGATGAGGACATTGAGAACACGCTGGCGGCCGCGCGAACAGTGCTGTCAAATATGTAGCACCGCACAGACAGATACAAGACAGATACAAGCACGTAAAGTCAAAGAAGACAGGGTGGACAGCAAAGTCCGTCGCTATTCCACCCGCTTTCCCCCTCCCTACCTTCTCCCTCTTCTATAACTCTCTCCCCGCCCATGCAAGACCCAGACGATCTCACCCTCTTAGAAACGGAAGTCGGCTTTGACGAGCCGGTAGATCCGCTGGATGAGATCGCGCTGCCAGGTGAGGAACCCGAAGCCCCGCGCTATGACCCAGATGAGATGCTGCCACTGCTCTCTAGCACCGAGTCGCAGCAGCGAATGCTGGGCGCGCGCGCCTTTTGTGAAATTGAGGATGCGCGAGCAGTGCCACAGCTAATCAAGCTGCTGAGCGATTCCTGTCCGCTAGTGAGAGTGAGCGCCGCCTATGCGCTAGGCCGCAACCCGAGTGAAGCGGCAGTGGCAGCGCTGATTACACAGCTAGAGCAAGACTGGAACGGCTATGCGCGCAAGGGCATTGTCTGGGCACTGGGCAACTGCCGCGACGCGCGGGCAATCGATTCGCTGATAGACGCCATCAAAAACGACATTTCAGCCGTACGGCTTTGGGCGGCCAGTGCGCTAGCGCAGATGCATCAGGTGAGCTATGAAGCGATGATCAAGGCAATTCCACCGCTGATTGAGGTAATGCGGCGAGACGCCATTGCCGCAGTCCGCAGCAACTGCGCCTGGGCGCTGGGTCAGCTTTGCAAAGAGCTGCCGTCTAATGTTGTATACGCAACGGCGATTGATGCCCTGATTGAAACCTTTGCCGAAGATGATGAGCTAGGCGTTCGCGAAGATGCGCGCACGGCGATTTTAGGCGTTGGCGACTCACGCGGGCTGCAGGTGATTGAAGAAATTGAGCAAGACGGCTTTTTCTGACTGAATCTCGGCAATTCAAGATGATTGCCGTCAGTAGAATATGCAGGCTCCAGCTGTACAGCCAGGCCAGGCTATGGACTCAGTGAGCGTCAATTGTTTTCGAGAAGTTTAAAGGCTTTTGTAGAACAGGTGATCAGCAGCCATACGCCTTTAAAGTAAAGGTAACTCAGACAGGCAGCGCATTCCATCTTTAAACAAGCTTTAACGAGTTTCATACAGCCTTTAAATCCAGGCATTAGGTGTCTCCGTATTAGCTTGTAGGAGCGTTTCTTAGCCATCTTGATTCAACGCGATTATAAAAACTGTATTGACTTGGCCCCCAAAGTCTTTTGCATTCTCACCTAGCGCGTGCCGGGTAGCCAACTGGGCTGAAAGGAACGCTAAAGCAGGGGCGGTCAATGCGCATAGATGAGACGGTTGTACAGCCGTTTGAGGCCCAGGTAGCCCGAACGCCGGACGCGATCGCGCTAATTTGCGGCGATGAGACGCTTACCTACGGTCAGCTCAATTGCCGCTGACGGCCAACGGCAAGATCGACTTTGAGGCCCTGCCTAGTCCGCAACCTGGGGCTGAGCGATCAGCGACGCCTACCCCGCCGCGCACGCCGGTCGAGGCAACGCTGGTTCAGCTGATCGCTCAGTGGGCTAGCTAGCCGCTCAGGTTGGCCGATCCGCTCGCCAACCTGAGCGCGGCTTCGGCTGGCGAGATAGACTGATACTGCTGCTCATCCCGTGACCCGTCCAACGTGTTTGCCGAAGCCACCAAACATTGGGATTTAGACCGCCTCAGCCTCGACCTCAGCCAGGTGCGCGGCGGTGCCCTGACTGAGACAGAGCTAATCAACCTGCGCGGGCTGCTGTGCGATCGCAGCCCGGATGAAATTGCCAGCCGCCGCAATATTAAGCGCAAGGGGCTAGACGTGGATTTGAGCCGCAACCTCTACCCGGCGGTCAAAGAGTTAGCCGGGTTGGCTGAGGGCGATCGGATTAGCTGGCGCGACGTGCCGAGGCTGCTAGCGGCGCAGGGCTACAAGCTAACGCAGGGCAGCTGGAGCCAGGCCCCAGATGTCTCAGTCTTCTACGGGCGAGAGACAGAACGGACGACGCTCAGCCGCTGGCTGCACCCCGAGCAGGACGACTGTCGCTTGGTGACGCTGGTGGGGGCGGGCGGTATGGGAAAAACGGCGCTGGCAATTCGGCTGGCCGAAGAGATGCGATCGCAGTTTCAAAGCCTGCTGTGGCAGCGGCTGCACCTAGCTCCCCCGCTCGAAGCCGTCTTAGACCGCTGGCTACATCAGCTGCCGGGCTATACGGGCAGCCTACCGGCCGGTCTCGAAGACAAGCTAGCCTGCCTGATTGAACGTCTGCAGGACCACCGCTGCCTGCTGCTGCTCGACAACCTAGACTCGATCTTGCAGAGCGGCAGCTTTGCTGGCCCCTACCTGCCTGGCTATGAAACCTATGGTGAGCTGATTCGCCAGGTGGGGCGCGGCCGCCATCAGAGCTGCCTGCTGGTCACCACGCGCGAGCTATCGCGAGATTTGAATATCTTGTCGCGGCCCAGCGGCTCGGTGCGCGCCTTTCGGCTGAGCGGCCTGCAGCCGGACGATGCTTGCGCAATTTTGCAAGACGAAGATCTCTCTGGCCAGGATCACTGGCAGCAGCTCGTGACCATCTATCGCGGTAACCCGCTGATGCTAAAGCTGATTGCCGCTAGCATTCGCGAGCTGCGCAACGGCAGCGTCACTGATTTTCTCAGCCGGGACAACACCACGCTGATCAACTGCGACATCTACTATCTGCTGGAGCAGCAGCTCGATCGGCTATCGCCCGCCGAGCGACAGCTGCTGCTGCATTTAGCCAATACCGATCAGGCGCTCAGCGTCAGCCAGATTGAGGCGTCGCTGTCGCTCTCTGCCATGGACTGCAGCTGCGCCCTGCAGTCGCTGGTGCGGCGATCGCTGGTGGAGGTGAGCGAAGCTGGGTTTGCGCTGCGGCCAGTGGTGGCAGAATATGCCTGCGATCGCTGGGGGGCGGCATGAGCTTCTGCATCAATCCCAAATGCCCGGCTCGTCAGAATCCGGAGCAGGCCGAGCACTGCCTGACCTGCGGCACGCCGCTGCTGCTGCAGGGCCGCTACCGGCTGCTAAAGCCGCTGCGCGAGCTTGAAGACTGGCGGCATACCGAAATTTTTGCAGTGGACGATCAGGGCCAGGCCAAGGTGCTAAAGTCGCTGCGTCACGGCCTGTTCTTGCCGCAGTTTGAGCGAGAAATGCTGACGCTGTCTCAGCTGCAGCATCCGGGCATTCCTGAAATTGACCCGGACGGCTACTTCGACCAGCCGCTGCCCACGGGCGAGGTGGTGCACTGTCTGGTGATGGAGCAAATTCAGGGAGAAAACCTGCAGCAGCATGTGGAGCAGCAGGGTGCAATTCCCGAAGCGACGGCCGTTGGCTGGCTCAAGCAGCTCGCTGAGATCCTAGACCAGATTCACCAGACCAGCCTCTTTCATCGTGACATTAAGCCCTCAAACGTCATGCTGCGCGCCAACGATCAGCTCGCGCTGATTGACTTTGGTACGGTGCGCCCGATCACCAATACCTATCTAGCTAAGGTAGACAGCCGCCGCGAAGTCACTAGCGTGGTCTCGCCCGGCTACACGCCGCTTGAGCAAATCAACGGTGAGGCTGTGCCGCAGTCAGACTTCTATGCGCTGGGCCGGCTGTTTGTCTACCTGCTCACAGGCCAGCAGCCCAGCCAGTTTAAGACCAACGATCAGACCGGCGAGCTGCGCTGGCAGGACAGCGCCCCCAGCGTATCTCGCTGGTTTGTGACGCTGATTGATGAGCTGATGGCCCCCTTTCCGGGTCAGCGGCCCAAAAACGCCAGAGAGATTTTACAGCGGCTAGAGACCGGACCGCGCTGGCTGCCGCGACGACAGTCGCCGCTGGGCTATCAGCGGCTGTCACCTCAGCGCTATCAGCAGGCGATCGCACTGCTGCTGCTGCTCAACCTAGTTTTTTTTATACTCAATAGCGCCCTGCTTTGGCACCGCTTCCTTCGCCCCGAGCGCGGCTTGACTGAGCAAAGCCACTACCCAACGCGCCTGTCTTACCCGGGCTGAGCAGAGCCGAAGACTAGCTCATCCGTCGCTGCGGCGGCTTCATCCATCACCAGCTCAACATCTTGTGACTGATTCAGCACCCGCCACAGTGCTTCCTGCAAAATTTCAGAGGCTTCACTGTACTTGACTATCTGCGGTCGAAATTGATAAAAATCAGGGTTGCTCAGCCAGGTTAGCAGCTGCGGCAGATAGGGATAGTCTGCCACCAGCTCCGGATCATGAAAGAGGGCGGTGCGGCTGGGTAAATAGCCTGAGCTGAGGACGAACTGCTTTTGAGCCGCCGCGCTGGTGAAATATAGCGCCGCTTCTACTGCTGCAGCGGGATAAGGCGTTTGGGCAGCAACGCTGACGCCCCAGCCGCCGCGACAGCCCTGAGACCTGTGCCCCTCCGCATGAGGCACCCGGGCAGGTGCCTCGGAGCCAGCTGCGAGGTCAGCCGCAGCATAGCCCCAGTGGCGCAAGAATGCCCCCTGCCCTTCAGCGAAGCGACGGCGCGACCCGACCTCATCAAAGTTAAGTACGCTCGGCGGCGATAGCGGCTGCTCCACCAGCCGCCGCAAAAACTTGGCCGCCGCCTTGGCCTCGTCGCGATCGAGGCCAACCGTTCGCGTTTCTGGGTCAATCCAAAAGCCGCCGTAGCCGCTGAGGATTTCTGAAAAGAACGCGACCAGCCCCTCGTACTGTTTGCCCTGCCAGAGGTAGCCCCATTCTTTGTCCTGGCGTTTCAGCTGCTCCACCACTTCCGCTAGCTGCTCAAAGGTTTCTGGCACCGGCTGATTGATGGCGGCTAGCAGGTCTTGGCGCGGGTACAGCAGACCAATATCTGAGCGAAACGGCAGCCGGTAGAGCCGGTCTTGATAGGTACCGGCTGCTAGCTCGCTACGCAGAAAGGCGGCGGTCTGCTCGGGGCTCAGCACGTCTGAGAGATCCTTGAGCCAGCCATTATCGGCTAGCTCGGGCAGCCAAATGACGTCAGTTAGCAGCAGATCATAGGGATCTTCTTTCTCAAAGGTTGACAGGTAGATCGCTCGAATCTCGTCGGTATTGTAATAGCCCGCTAGCAGATCGATCTTGATATGGCGATGGGTCTGCTCAAAGTCTTCAACGATTTCTTCCCAGTTGGGGAGCTCTTCTGCCGGCACGTAAAAGCTGAGCGTCACCGGCTGACCCGCTAGCAGCAGCCAGGCTGAGCTGAGTAGCTGCAGCAGCAGCAGCCCGACTAAGGCAGCCAGGCTCCAGCGCCAGGACTGGATACGGCTAAACCATCGAGCAGTCATAGGCGCTTAGGTCTCGGGCACCAGCTCTACATTGACCTCATTGACCGGACGGCGACGCAGCTCTAGCGATTCACTGCGCGGCAGCAGGTCAAAAACTTCTCGCAGCACGTCGTCTACGGCTTCGTAGCTGATAGCGCCGGTTTGATCAAAGCGCACCTCGCCGGCCTCATCTAGCACCAGCGTCTGCGGCACCGCTCCCTTAAAGTAGTGGCCCGCCTCGTTTGCCGTATAGGCGGCTTTCACCGGAATGGAATCTGCCGCTATTGGTACAAAGTTGGCCGCTCGCCCGTAGGGTGCCTGCAGCTGCGAAATCACTGGCGCCATCTGCTTACAGTCGCGGCTGTCGTCTACGTAGAAAAACAGCAGCACCGGCCTGTGACTTTTGAGCGACTCCGGCAAATTTACTCGAGGCGGCACTATTGCACCATTGCCAGCGTAGAGCGCGAAAATATTACCGTCATAGTTGTCATCGTTTAGGTCCGCGATCGCAGTGCCCGGCTGCCAGGTCAGCGCGATCGCAATTGCTATTAGTCCTACCAGCAGCGTTCTGCCCAAGCCGTTCCAAAAGCCCATAGAGTTTGAGAGTAGTGAGCGCCTTTTCTATTAGGCCATATCGCGGCCAGTTTGAGGACCCATTCGGCCCTACGCGCCGCGAAAAGTCTCCACTACGTCCTGCAGCTGCCGCTGCGCTGTCTCATACCGATCGGCGCGGGTCCAGCCAACGACCTGATAGTAGTTGGCTTCGCCGCGAATCGTCGTGTGCAAATACACGATGGGCGTATTGTCAATCTGGCCGCGAATTTCATACTGCTCGGCCGGCTGCCCATTCACAGAGGTCACTGAGGTGGGGGTTTGACCTTCATACTGGTCGAGCTGGCGGACAATAATGCTGCGGTACTGCCTGGCATTGTCTGCAAGATCAAATTCCCCAATCAGCGAATCTTCGTCATCCGCCAGCACCATTACATACATGTTTTCAGGCTCGTTGGCAGCGTAGATATCGGCATCGGGGCGCAGCTCCTCGACTAGCTCCCAGCCTTCTGGAATCGTCAGTCGGATGCCTTCAGACTCATTGGTTATCAGCTTTTGCCCATCTGAGAGATCTTCAATCGAGACTGGGCTGACGGTCTCTGAGTTGCCGCCCGGGCGTAAAAAGCAGCTGCCAATAGTCAGGCCAAGGATGAGCGCGATCGCGCCAATCTGCGTCATCCTTGAGTTTGCGTTGAACGACCGCATAGCCCCTGAGTGTATACGTTCTAAACGGTAGACAAAGCATAGCTACCTTCATCTCTAGACGCAAGACCTCACTCTTGACCTATGCTGGTTTATGGACATTTCTTAATGTAAAGACCATGCTCAGAGCTGGAATCGTCGGGCTCCCCAACGTTGGCAAGTCAACGCTATTTAATGCACTAGTCGAAAACGCCAAAGCGCAGGCGGCCAACTTTCCCTTTTGCACTATCGAGCCAAATGTGGGCGTCGTGGCGGTACCTGATGAGCGACTGCAGGTGCTGGCCGACATTTCTAGCTCTGCTGAAATCGTACCGGCACGCGTTGAGTTTGTGGATATTGCCGGTCTGGTGCAGGGCGCTAGCAAGGGCGAGGGGCTGGGCAATCAGTTTTTGGCCAACATTCGCGAAGTCGATGCCATTGTGCACGTCGTGCGCTGCTTTGAAAATGACGACATCATCCATGTTGCGGGCTCGGTCGATCCGCTGCGCGACATTGAGGTGATTAACCTAGAGCTGGCGCTGGCCGACCTCGATCAGCTTGAGCGTCGCATCGAGCGGGTACGTAAGCAGGCGCGCAAGGATAAAGAGGCCCAGGCTGAGCTGACGGTGTTAGAGAAAATTCAGCCTTTGTTAGAAGACGGTAAGCCAGCCCGCCTGATTGATCTGAGTGATGAGGAGGAGCTGCTGATTAAGTCGCTGGGCTTTCTCACGCGCAAGCCGATTATCTACGCCGCTAACGTGTCTGAAGAAGACCTAGCCGAGGGGAATGAATGGGTTGAGCAAGTCAAAACGCTCGCTACTGAAGAGAATGCTCAGGTGGTGACGATTTCAGCTCAGGTTGAGGCCGAGCTGCTAGAGCTGCCTGAGGCCGAGCGCCAAGATTTTCTCGAAGCCCTCGGTGTGGAAGAAGGCGGCCTGAAATCGCTGATTCGAGCTACTTACGAGCTGCTGGGTCTGCGCACCTACTTTACCACCGGGCCTAAAGAAACCCGCGCCTGGACCATCAGAACCGGCATGGTGGCCCCGCAGGCAGCTGGCGTCATCCATACCGACTTTGAGCGCGGCTTCATCCGAGCGGAGACCGTTGCCTATCAAGACCTGGTCGAAGCCGGTTCGATGAGCGCAGTCAAAGAAAAGGGGCTGCTGCGCAGTGAAGGGAAGGAATATACCGTCCAAGAGGGCGATGTGATGCTGTTTCGGTTTAACGTATAGCCCATGGTAATTGACCCTGATCAGCTGCCTGAGCAAACCGGCACCGGCTACCCGGCACCCTTTAGCGCAGCGGTCGCGGGGCGCAGCCGCAAGCGTCTCGGCGAGGCCGCCGGGCTGAAAAATTTTGGGGTGAATCTGACGACGCTGACACCGGGAGCACAGTCAGCGCTGCGGCACTGGCACAGCCGTCAGGATGAGTTTATCTATATTGTGCAGGGCGAGCTGGTGCTGGTGACAGACGCAGGTGAGCAGGTGATGAGCGCCGGCATGATGGCTGGATTTGCGGCTGGCACTGCGAATGGTCACCACCTGATTAATCGCTCTGAGCAGCCGGCCGTTTATTTAGAAGTGGGCGATCGCACGGCTGGCGACCGAGTCACCTATCCAGATAGCGATCTACTGGCGAATTGGACAGCAGCAGGCTGGCAAATGACGCATCGAGACGGTCGGCCTTACTAACATAGACGCTATTAAATTAAACAGCGCTTTCATGAGCTTAAAGGCAGCCTAAATTGTCAGCAAAAGTCTATTTTAGGCTGCGCAGATTTCTGATCTAAGCGAATATTTGTAGCGAAAGCTTGAAGAGAGAGGTTGCTTCATAAGCTGG
>JAAHIA010000600.1 GCA_010671975.1 Leptolyngbya sp. SIO4C1
TCCTCATTCCCCTAACGGGGAATGAGGAATTGAACCCTAGTCGCCCTGAGATGTTCCGCTATATCATTGGGTTTCCGTCCCCGTTAGGGGAATGAGGAATTGAACTGACACCTACTGGGATCACAGTGGCTGTAATAATGTTTCCGTCCCCGTTAGGGGAATGAGGAATTGAACACTGCTAACTGCTGTGTCTCGTGCAAATTCTGGCCGGTTTCCGTCCCCGTTAGGGGAATGAGGAATTGAACGATGAAGAAGTTCAGTATGATCTTTCTAAGATCAACCGTTTCCGTCCCCGTTAGGGGAATGAGGAATTGAACCAGCATCCGCGATGACTGCGGATGCGGTGACCACACGTTTCCGTCCCCGTTAGGGGAATGAGGAATTGAACTCTGCCAACTTGAAACCTTTACAGGACAAGCCTTTCAAGGGGCCAAATCTGAGGGGGGTCAGCGCAAGCCTCTATAAATGAGAATTGCTGTCAATAAGACCCTGTGGAAAACGGCTGAAGCCCTTACAGGGCAATCAATCTGAGGGGGTCAACGAAATAATGCGGTTTTCAAGGTTCGCTCGACCCCCTCAGATTAGCATTCACATTGATGAATGCCAAACCCGTTTACGAAACGCTTAACATTACGTCGCGCGCTTCAGAATTTCGCGAATAACGCCGGTTTTACCCCGACAGTTCACCAGTACCACCTCTCCCATCAGCCCGCCCGATGCCTTTAGCCGGTTGATGCTGTCAGTGAGCTGATGGTTCATATACCGCGTGATTACAATAATCAGGTCGCACCGCTGAATGCGCGGTCGAATCTGTACCAGGCTGCTATGCGCAAACGGGGGCAGCTCTACCCATTTCTGCAGGCCGTACTGCTCGGTCAGCTCTCGAATCACCTCGCGCCGCGTGGCATCATGCCCGCCGACTAAGGCTAGATGCAGCTTCGATAGGTCGGGCACATCCGCATCAGCCGGTAAGCTAGTTTCCTCCACTTTCACAAATTCGTTGGCGATATACTCTAGCAGCGCCTCAATCTGCTCTTCAAGATCCCAAACCCTCAGCTGAAGTGCTTCCTGAGCCTGAGTCAGCCCTGAGTTCTGTCCCTTAAGCTGGGCAATCTCGCGATCGGTATAGTCTATTAACTCATTTAGCTCCTGCGTCAGCCTGTTATAGTCTGCTCGCAGAGCAGCCAAACGCATGAGCAAATAGCGGTTCTGTCGATATTCCTCACCTGACAGCCCCCTAAGCATAATCTTCAGCTGCCGCCCTGAGCCAATCAACCGTTTCTTCAAACAAGCCACCATTCGATTGGTCATCGTCTTTAACCTCATAAATTCCACCGCCTTAGGCGCTCATCCACTCATCTACCCATCCACTCATCCACCGCCCCAAACCGAGACTTCATCTTTATGCATTTCTCTCAAGCGCCGTTCTCTACTCCATCGGCCTGACCCAAGCGCCAGCATCCTCAATCAGCCGCCCTAGCCCGGCAAAAATAGCCCGGTACTGCCCCAGCAGGCTCTGCCCGACTTCTGCATCGAGATAGCGACATTTCACTGCAAAAGCAATCCAGGTTTGCACCTCAGCCGCTTCAGTCTCAGCCTCATTTAGCTTGGCCACAAACGCTTTGTGATAGCGCCGCTTGCCCCAGGCTTCAGCCAGGTTGGCGCAGACCGAGCGCGAGGCCGTTACCATTTGTCGAGACAGCATCTCCTCCTCTTCCGGCGGCAGCTGTTGCGAAAGCCGATAGATCTGCATGGCACTCCTAAAAGCCAGCTGATAGACCCGCAGCTCTTGATAGGTTTTGATAAAATCCTGACTCATTGTTTTCTCCTTGATTGAATAAGGTCTTGTGCGTATGACAAACTTCCCCGCTTGGGCGGGGTGCCCACAGGGCGGGGTGGGTTGCCGCCACTTGTGCAACTGACCGAAACCCACCCCTGCCCCCCTACTCTCCTACTCCAAAACCGAACCTTCTCAGCCAGCCACCCCCATCACCCAAGCCTCCGCGTTCTCAATCAGCTCCCCAATCCCAGCGAAAATGCTACCGTAGCGATCGCTGTGCGCCATCCCCTCATCGGCCCTCAGATACCCACATTCCACGGCAAACGCTAGCCAGGTCTGCACCACCGTTGCCTTGGTTTCAGCCTCATTCAGCTTGGCGACAAAGGCCTCGTAGCACCGCCGCTGGCCCCAGGCTTCAGCCAAATTGGCGCAGACGAGCCGCGAAGCTTCGACCAGCTTTTGGCCCAGCCGATCGCCCTCTTCTACTGAAATTTGCGGCAGCAGCCAGTAGAGCTGCATCGCCTCCTCATACGCAATCTGGTAAACCGTTAGCTCTTGATAGCTCTGAATAAATTCCTGTCGCATAGTCTTTGTTCTCCTAAAAAATCTGTTCTTCAAACAATGAAAGCCACATCATCCACTTCTCGCTCTGGCTGAAAGCCCATCACGCTCACCTGCTTGCGATAGCGCGGCGACATCGGATAAAACCGC
>JAAHIA010000601.1 GCA_010671975.1 Leptolyngbya sp. SIO4C1
GCACTCATGGACTATTTGCCGCCTCTAGAGAAAGCTGAAAAAGCGGCAGAAAGGGCCAAAACAGAATATGAAGAGATTAAAGCCTACAAGGATAAGGTAGCCGCTCAAATTAAAATGCTCGAAGACCTATTCAAGCAGGCCGATACGTTTGTTCAATCCTCGAACTATTCGGTAGTTGCCGCCTATTTTTTAGAAAGTGAAAATTATTTCAATGAGTCTCTACCGACTGCTGACTGGCTGAAGAATGAACTAACCAGTAAATTAAAGGCTTGGATTCAGTCAGAGAAAGCGCGGTTTGAGCAGCATTTAGCATCGCTTAATGAAGCTGCGCATCTAGCAGAGCTCAAGCAGCAAGTGACAAATGCCAAGGAAGAGTATGAGAGCTTCAAGGCAAATCGCAGAGATCAGTTTATTTTAGAAGCTCAGTACATTGAGTGACAGCGGACGCAAAAATAAGACTGGCTTAGTCAGGTTTAGGCTGCAGCGTTTCGTCCATTAGGGCTGAGTCCGGCGCTGGGATGCGATTTTCAAAGTCTATCCAGATTCGTTTGTCCTGGCGGCAGTCATAGGCGCGGCAGGTGGCTGGGCGATTTTCATACACGCTACAGCACTTGCGATCGCGCTCCATATGAACGCAGTAGCCATCGGGCTTTTGCCGGATCATGTAGGGCTTTGAATAGTCCCACTGAATGATACGCTCATCGAGATCTTGAAACGAGAGCGGAAAGGCTAGCTTACAGCAGCGAGCCTTACACAGATGCAGCCGCGCCTCGCAGTCAATGTCAGGCAGGTCTTTGAGCGCATATTTATCGACGGGATCGGTCAGCTGCACGTGAGGCCGTTCTTTGAGACGGGCTTCCTCGCGATCTTGCAAACGCAGCCGACGCTGATCAAAGCGCTCCGGATCGAGCTGTCCGGTTTCGACAAGTTCTTCGAGCAAGGCAAACAAGGTGCTGACCAGATCGACCATGTCGAGCTTGGTTTGCATGCTCATGAGATGGAGAAAACGCAGCCCCGCTTCGAGATCTTCACGAAGATAAGCATTTGAAGCTCCATCAGTTGTATTGGTCTGATTGCTCTCATTCATGATATCCCGCTTATTCGGCTCAATTCATCTCCTTACATTTTCGAATCAACTCGAACCTACAGAACTGACTTAGCTGGATCTGTAAATTTTCTTTGGGTTGATTGCGATCTCAGTTATCTCGAAACTTTTATAATCGTCCGCGTATACGCGCCCAGAAGCGCCCCCTGTGGAATGCGCGAGTAGTTCGGAAAGGACCATCCAGAATAGTCGAGCCTGGGGAAGAACTAGCTGTAAAGGCTAGGCGATCCCAAACGCCGAAGCAACAGGGCGAGACTGCTCTAGTCGTAGAGCGGATTGCCGAACCCCGTCTCAGATAGGCTCCAGCAAATTCTCTCGCGAAGTCAGTTGAGCTACAGCCGACTGCGCGCACCCGTGCATTACGTGTGAACCAGCAGCGCCGAGGCAACAAATTTGCGTGAGCAAGCGCAAAGCTGTGAGGCTCCGGTGTGAGAGTGGATGGATTAAACGAGCCTAACCCGCCAAACATACTTGTGCCGGCCGCATGGCCAAAGATGATCAGGTTGCGAACTGGGGTCGTACCATCGCTGGCAGCAGTTGAGATGTCAATATCCACATCCCCACCGCTGGCTGTCATACCTGGGTAGAATCGCGAGGCGATCCCAACATCACGGGGATTATTGAAGAGGTGAATCAAAAGTGTTGGGCCGCTTCGTCTGCGTAGGTTCGACACATCAAATCGGTCGCCAATCTGCACGTAGCGCTCATAGTGCTCGTTAAAGTTAGCAGGTGGCGTAGACATCCGTGCAGTACGCATTGACACCGGTATAATACAGGGCCAATCATTGCCACTAGTACCTACATCCCTAGCTAGATTCCAGAGGACATCACTGGGACTATTGGCAGTGGCAGTATTGCCAGAAATTGCCCATTTTTGAATTTTTAGGTTTGTTTGATCCTGCTGCACCACATGAGTCAGCTCATGGGCTAGGAGCCGACGACCACTGGTGCTCGTAGGATTGTATTCTCCTCTCTTGAAAAAAATGTCTTGCCCTGTGGTAAAAGCTTTAGCGTTTAACGAGCGATTAAGCCTGTCTGCTGCATCAGCTGTGTGAATTTTAACCGCGCTAAAATCAGTGCCAAACGATTTTTCCATAGGTGCCCGAACCGGTTCTGACAGCGGTTCTCCTCTGCTACGCTCTTGCTGGATTCGTCGTTCAATGCCTTGATCAGCAACCATAGAGCTACCAGTCGCATTACCGCTATTGCGCCCAGTCGCATTACCGCTATTGCCCATGGCGTGGAGGCTAAGGGACACTATAGTCGGCTGACTAGAGGCGGGTTTGGGTTGTAGTAATTTTTCTTGCTCTTCTTCAAACGGATCTACCTGTCTCTGCAACAAGATAGCTGGGCTAGCCAGCAGCTGAGGTTGTGATATCTCTTA
>JAAHIA010000602.1 GCA_010671975.1 Leptolyngbya sp. SIO4C1
TTATTCAAGCTTCCGTCGCTACGTTGAGCAGGGATTCTATCCGAATGATTGGGGAAGCGATGGAGCAATCATGTTTTCAGACGAGGTGGGTTGGGAATAAGATTATCCTAGAGTCGTTGGGTTTCGCTGGCTCAACCCAACCTACAGGAGATGTGCGATCGCTCTTTCAAATCGCCAATGGCAAAAATGCGCGGGTGTGAGGTAATGTGATCAGCCCGTTCTGACAGATTTTGCTTCGTAAGTTTCATGGCTTCCTCCAAAACCTATTCCCAAACTGTTCCCCGGAAAGGATAGTTTCTGGGAATGATGTACTCTAGTCCTTGCAGCAGAAAATCAAAACTGACTCGTGAGAAAGGATGAGTGCCGATGTTGGCAAAATAGAGCCGACCATCAGGTTTGATCAGAAATAGAGCTGGCTCACTGAACAATGCCGGTTCATGGTCAAAATGTCCCTGGCTCAAATACAGCCCCCAACGGTGCATATCGTCAGCCGTCAAGTCATAGCCGATTGTGACATTCTGAATTCGGGTCTTTTCTTGGAATTTTTCTGCCCTTTCTTGGGTATCACCGCTAATGGCAATGACATTCACCCCCAGTTGTTGAAAAGCATCCCTTTTTTGCTCGAGTTCAGTGATATATTGTTCGCACACCGGACAGTGTAATCCTCGATAGAACACGAGCATCGTATAGTGCTCAGGTTTTTGATCCGCCAGTTTCCAGAGGGGTCCATCCAGGGTGTTGACTTCCAGCCCAGGAGCCGGATTGCCCATGAGTAATTTGGGTGAGGTTGTTCTTTGAGATTGGATCATGTTCGTGTTGCCTTCCATTCAGTGATTTCTCTTCGTAGGTGGGGTCAGGGATAATCTAGATAGCCATTTCATCTCCACCGCTACTTCTCATGGTGCCGTGCGTTAAACTATTAAGCAATACTATTTTTAAGATAGAAGTTATAAAAATCATCAATACCATGAACCTCTACCAGGTGCGTTACTTCCTGACAATCGCGGAAACAGGCAGCTTTTCCAGAGCAGCCGAGCGGCTTTATCTCTCCCAACCCTCCCTCTCCACAGGCATTAAGAAACTGGAGCAAGAATTAGGCGTGTCCCTGTTTGAGCGAGGGGGACGGCGCACGGTTTTGACGGCAGCGGGGCGATCGTTTCTGGAAAAGGCAAAAGTCATCATGGAACAGTACCAGGCTGCATTGCATGAACTGAAAGGATTTTATGACCAACCCACGTTACGAGTCGGGGTTCTGAGTACGATGCGTGTTGCCGAGCTAGCCGATTTGATCAGTACCTTTCAGCAGCACCATCCCAATGTGGCGATCGAACTGCACGATGGCACATTGGAAAAACTGAGAGAGGGGTTGGAGCAGGGAGACATTGATGTGGCATTAACTGTATTGAGCCTTCGTCCTGGCACCGAATTATCTGTTCACGATGATTCTCAGACATCCACCACTTTATTTCGGCAACCTTTGTTATTAGCTGTCCCACAAAGCCACCCCTTAGCTCAACGAGCCTCCGTTCGCTTAGCTGAACTCGATGGACAGCCCTTTATCGATCGCGTCCATTGTGAGTTCTTCCAGCAGGAATGTCAGATTTTGGAAGCGGCGAATGTCCACCCTAACGTGGTGTATCGCGCCAGCCACGAGGAATGGGTGATCTCGTTGCTCAGAGCGGGGTTAGGCATCAGCGTTATGCCCTACTGGCGCGGACTCACCGGCATTATGTATCTTCCCATTTCAGATTTAGACTTTCAGCGGACAATCGGGATCAAGTGGCGGCAGCAACACCCTTCCGATCTAGTAGAGAAGTTCTGCCACTTTGCCACTAGTCACCGTTGGGAGTCAATGGATGAATAATGTTGTCTATGGGAATACATCCGCACTCTCGATTCTCAAAGCGTGTTTCCCATTGAGAAATAAAGAGTAGAGTGTTGTATGGAGCCAGCTAACGGCTAAGTTGAGCGACGGCTAATATCCGTTGCTTCCTCACCAACATCTCTCACCCGTCCGCTTCTACGTAGGGTGTACGCCCGGCATGGGCGTGAACTAATGGGGTGAAAGTCCCCTGTAGGAGGACCACCGTCCAAATGCTCGAAAGTCATAGGAGCCGAGCGACGAGTACTACTAGCTTAAGGCAAGGGCGTTCCCGCGAGGGAGGGTCTGAAGGAAGCCAGCAGCAAACCTGCGAGCCGACGGACAGAAACGTCATAGAAGGCCCGGATTCCTGGGTGAGTTGGCACAACACAACGAAACCTATTGGTCTAAGGAACAGGGTAAATGGCGCGGTTGTGCAGGGACAGTTCACGGTCTTATCCGGGGAGGTCTGTCCAGCAGCAGTCTGGAGTGCTAAGGGAGTCGGACTGAGGCCTGTTCCGAAAGGGGCAGATAAGCCACCGAACCCTACGGTGCTCAATGGACGCTATGGAAGTCGGACTGAGGGCCATCTTGAAAGGGATGGA
>JAAHIA010000603.1 GCA_010671975.1 Leptolyngbya sp. SIO4C1
TGCGATCGCGTATCGCCTCAACCTGTTCTTGAATGCGCGCCATCGGCACCGGCCGTCCTCGCAGGCCGCTGAGCACCCCGATTGCAGTGGGAATATGCTGCTGTGCTGAGATCGCCGCTTCCTGATTCATCTCCCAGACAAAGCGGCCCAAATCGCTGCGATAGAGCTGAATGATCAGCTCCTCGACGTAGCCTTTACCGACCCAGGTATCCCAGTCTTGCAGATAGTACTCATAGGCAAACTCGTGTGGGTTCGGCGAAACGGATAGCACCGCCTGTGGACGATACGATTTGACCCGTCGAAACACCTGCCCCATAAAGTCGGTAATCTGATCGGCACGCCAGCGCAGCCAGTCGGGATCTGTCGCATCGGCGGGCGGCAGCTGCCCATCGTGGTCGCGCTGATAGCGGCTGACGGTGTAGGGGTCATAGCCGTAGGCCGAAGGCAGGCCAAAGTGATCGTCGACTTGAAAGCCGTCGATCGGGTACTGGCTGACTAGCTCATCAATCAGCGACAGGATAAACTGCTGCACTTCTGGATGAAAGGGATTTAGCCAGGCGCGCGGATGGCTGCCTTCAAAGGTGACAGTGCTGCCGTCCTGCTTCTGCGTTAGCCAGTCGGGATGGCGGCGCGCCAGCTCTCCATCGGCCGGTACCATAAAGCCAAATTCAAACCAGGGAATCACCTTCAGCCCGAGGGGATGGGCAATGTCGATGATCTCCTGCAGCATGTCGCGATTAGCCTGAGTTGCCTCTAGCGCGGCGCGGCGCTGGCCAGTGTTGTCTAAATCTGGGTACAGTCCCTGCGCGTGGCCGACTGTCCGCTCCGCTACCCGACTGGGAAATAGCGTATAGCCCCAGTTCCAGACGGTGGGATACACCGTGTTGAAGTTAAGCTCGGCCAGGGTGATGAGCGACGTTTCTAAACGCGATCGCGAAAACAGCACGTCGCTGTCGATATTAGTGAGCCAGACGCCTCGGATTTCGCGGCCAGGCGCTGCGATCGCGCTGGGGGCTTGAAAAGGGACTACTCGCTCATCTGGGATGGTAGCGGCCAGCTGCGCATCGCCGCTGGCTCGGCAGAGAAACCCAGCTGCATCGGCCAGCGTCAGGCTGCGGTTGGGGTTGAACCGCTCAGGTCGATCGGAGAATACCACGTAGCCCTGCGCCAGCGCCGCCGCGACCCCTTCGCGAGCGTAGCCTCGGATCAACGAACTGTCGTGAAAGTGACTTTGCAGAATGCGGTTAGCATCAGCCTGATAGGGAATCGCAGCGCCTGTTGTCAGGACGGAGAGCGCCTGCGATCGCAAAATTCGCTGCGTTGGCTGGGCCTGATCGCCCAGGGCCGCTAGCAGCAGCGCCTCAGCCTCAGTGGGCGCTTCAAACTCTAGCCCCAGCGCTTCGTTGGCAGCAGCAAACGTGCCCGGAAAGACGCGCAGAACCGCTTTGGCAAATTCTTGCTGCGTCAGTGCGCTAGCCGGCAGCGCCACCGCTGGCACTGACAAAATTGAGCGCTGAGCCAGCGCCTGCACGCAGTGGCGCGACCAGTGGTTGGCAAAGCGCGGTGAGAGGCTGTGGACCGGCAGCAGATAGGTAACATTAAGCGCGATCGCCAGCAGGAACCCAACGCCTATTAACCTGATAAACCGCCACACTGAGCCCACCCGCTGCTACCCTCCGCTAATTTTGGCTTTGTATCCTTTTTCTATCAGCAGCTCGACCAGCTTCGGGCCGTGCTCGCCTTGAATTTCAATCGTGCTGTCTTTGACTGTACCGCCTGAGCCGCACTGTGCCTTTAGCGTTTTAGCCAGTTTAGCGAGCGTCTCTGGCGCATGAGTAAATCCGCTGATGACGGTCACGCTTTTGCCTTTGCGCCCTTTTCGCGATACCTGTACCCGCAGATCCTGCTGCTCGGGAGGCCAATCGGGCACCGGGCGCTGAAAAGCAGCAGACTGTCCAAATTCTGAATAGGCGACTCGGTCGGTTGCCGCGCCTTGCTGAGAACGCTTACGCTTTGCCATATCGATTGCAACAAATACTGCCACGACTGCAGCTCTCTTGTGAGAGCTATCCTTTAGTCTAGAGTAGCCTTTTAAGCGCTGCGTTTTCCTGCCTGGCTGAGCGATCGCACTAGGCAGGCTAAACCAAAGCACTTAGCAAACAAGTCCGTACGGAATTTTCATCTGGTGGCTGTATATACACGGTAACCTGGCGTGGCTAAAGTCAATCGTCTACTCTAAGATCAGACGCTTTAAAGCCCCATTTGCCCTTTCAATTGGCCCCTCCCCTATGAGCTATGGCAATGTTAAATATCAGATAGTAAAGTCTGAAAACGGCTATTTATTGAAGATTTGGGAACCGGCCAGCGTCAGCGACGATCGGCTCAAACCGTACTTTTATATGATCAACTACTCAGCCCAGTCCATGAGTGAAGCAAAGGCTATGCTGAGG
>JAAHIA010000604.1 GCA_010671975.1 Leptolyngbya sp. SIO4C1
AACCCTGTTTTGCCTCTAAGAAAGCCGAGGATGATTACCACGACGCAATCTGGTTCTCTCGTATTCGCTCGTTATACTGTCGAACCTGACATAGCTGGATTGCGCAGAGATGTGTCAGGCAGTCAGGGTAACGCCTCGTGGAAAGTCAGATTGAATTTGTCGATAGTCAGACCCTGACGCCCAATCCAGAGGTGACGGCGGGCAAAGTACTGGTGTCAAGCAAAGATCTCCAATGGGACGGCATTTATCTGGAAAAGGGCGAGAACGAAGGCTTCACTCCCGACAATGTCACCGTGACGCAGCATTATTTTGCGGTGAACACGGGGCCGGCGCTGAAATGGGAATGGAAAGACGGCAAGATCTTTAGGACCCATCGCTATGAAACCGGCGATATTTGGGTCAATCCGGCGGGAATTCCGTTTTCCCATCGCATCGATGGTCACAACCAGTTTGTGCTGCTGACCCTCGACCCCAGCAAGCTGACGGAATTGCTGCCCGATCGCCCATTGCTCGACCACCAAGCGTTTCGACGGCAGCATCGAGCCCAAGATCGACATCTGCAGACGCTGATTCAAGCGCTGCTGGTCGAAGCTGAGATGGGCGGTCCCAATGGTCGCCTCTATGCTGATACTTTATCGACTGCGATCGCGACCCACTTCGTCAACCACTACAGCCTGGAGCACCCTGCTAATTTTCCTCACCTGCATCCCACCGAGCAGCAGCGCTTGAGGCCGGTAATTGACTATATTGAGGCCCATTTAACCGACAACCTAAATCTGACGGATCTGGCACTAACGGCAGGCTTGAGCAAGTTTCATTTTTCGCGGCTGTTTAGAGATGCGATCGGTCTGACGCCCCACAAATACGTTATGAAGCGCCGCATTGAGCGAGCGGCTCACTGTCTTATTCAGGGCGACTCGGAAATTGTGCAGGTGGCTCATCAGTTCGGCTTTACCGACCAGGCCCATTTCACCCGCGTCTTTAAGCAAATGAAGGGGACAACGCCCAAACGATTCATCCAGCAAGGACGATAATCGAGATTCATACGTGGCTCATTCTATGGCCTAGCAATTTGAAACTAAAGCTCGGCGGGAGGGATGCTGCCGACGGTGCTCCTGACAGCGTGGCAAATTTGCTTTTTGAACATCCAAATCAGCGCCGCTAACGTCGCCAGCAAAACCCCGGTCAATCCATAGGTGGCGGCCATGCCAATGCTTTGCCGAAATGGCTGAGCCGCAATAGGCGACAAAAACTGACCCAGCAACATAAACGTTGTCAGTCCCCCTAAGGCTCGGCCTCGCATGGCATCGGGAACTTCGTTCTACGCTTCACGTTGCCGTAGCGCTTGGCTCAGCTTTGCTTCTGCCGCTGCAATTTTGAGATTCTGGTTATACAGTGGTGCCCCTGGCTCAAAGATGGGGCTGTCCTTCAGGCTGCCGATGTCTTGGGGCGCGAAGCCAATTTCCTCAATCAGCCCAGCGACGGTTTGTTTGGCGGCGACATCGTCGCTGGTGATTTGCACAGCTATCCGGTCATCCCCCGACTGAAACGCCTGCTCTTCCAAAACTTTGAAGTAGATCGAGTTGAAGGCTTTGACGGTTTTCGCGCCCCTGAACTGACTGGCAATGAAGCCGGTGGCGGTCTGGTTAGCGTCGTCAATCACCTGCTGCGCGATGTCGCCGTCTCGCTGCGGATAGGGATTGGTGGCGTCGATTAAGATCTTGCCCTCGAGGGGGCCGATTTCCTCAACCAGGGCAGGCACGATGCCAAAAGGCACCGCCAGCAAAATGATGTCGCCAAAGTCGGCAGCCGTTTTACTGTCACCCACCTGCGCTCCGACCGCATCCGCCATCGCCTGCAATTCCTCAGGATGGCGCGAACTGAACATCACCTGATGCCCTACCGACGCCCAGTGGCTGCCAAGGGTGCCGCCAATATTGCCCGAACCGATAATGCCAATTTTCATAGGGTCTCCTAATCTTCTCTCTAGGCTAGTTCACCAGCATGACGATATTCAAAACTCAGCACTAATATTAGAAAAGCTTTCTAGATTCAGCTTTGACCTTTGCCCAATATTTTGCAAGAGAAGTTAGATAAGCTAACCAGAAAGTTAAGGAAACGGCTCGCCTTCGTTAGCATCAACCGGTGCGGTTTAGCCAGCCCAATCAAGTTTAGCAACGGCAGCGGCAACTCAAAACCTCGTCAGCTTTCAGCCGTTTCGGCTCAAGCCGGATACAGCCAGCCGTAAAACAGCTCGGTCAATCGCGGCATGACACCATAGGTCAGTAGCAAGACAACCAAGTAAGTCGCGATCAGAGAGCTCAATAATCCAGGTAGCCCAGAGAACAGAGGCAGGAGTATCGGATTGAGTAGATTAACGGCTCCAAAAACAGCAAATGTTGTCAAAATAGCCATCTTGTATCGAGGGGGCGCTGGCTGCCGAGCCCGGA
>JAAHIA010000605.1 GCA_010671975.1 Leptolyngbya sp. SIO4C1
GCGTCTTCTGAGGAGTTGCGAAATGATCGAGATAGCTTTGAGATTTACTTCCGACAGTTAAACGATGAATTTCTAGATAAGGGCATTTATTTGGTGGTTGAGCGCTGGGAAAATTTTCTTGATGCTATGTCCGAAACTCGCTTACAAGATGAGTATAATAATGCTGTCAAAGTCTGCGATATCTTCGTAAGTCTATTTTTCACTAAGACCGGCAAGTTCACAGAGGAAGAATTTGATACTGCGCATAACCAGTTCAAGGACACGGGAAAGCCTTTCATTTACACCTTCTTCAAGAGTGCCCCGGTTGATATTGACAAGGTGCAGGAGAATGACTTTCTATCGTTGGTGGCGTTTAAAAAGCGACTGAAATCCCTTGGTCATTTCTACACTCTTTACAGTAGCACCGATGACCTAAAGCTCCGGTTTCGAAGCCAACTCGACAAGCTCCTTAATGGACCACTGCGCGAGTGAAGGTCGTAATTGTGAGTCTCTAATTTTGAATTCGATAACGGATGTCTAATTTTATTTATCTGTTTCTACATATACACAGAAATTCGTTGTAAAACTCTCTTTCAGAAGAGAGTTTTGTTGCATCTTCTTAAAATTTTAGGTCTGTTGTTTCTCAACAACCCAGCACCGGCAGGGGTCGCTCAGCCGCTAAGGAATCGCACGCTAAGCGGGGTCACGCTGTCAAGTGAACGTGGAATACCGGAGCAATGCGGAGGCTATGCCGCGAAAGTCGCTTTACAGTGGGCGCGGTGCGATAGCCTTTTGTGGCAGCGGCTCCATGCCAAAGGTGCGGCAGGGGCACACCTTCTGCTATCGCCTACACAGCAACTACCAATTCCACGGAAAAATCTTACCTACCTCACGGGCAGCTTCATAGGTGGCATCGGCAATCTGTTGATTGACCTGATCCTGGTTGCCAGTAAACGTGCCGGAATCATTAAGCGCATGGGTAGCTGCAATCTTACCCACTGCAAGTCCCTCTTGAGCGACCTCGGGCAACGATGCCACCTTACCTTTTTTTCCACCTGTCGCCCGATATAGATCCTTGGTATTGCACCCCATCACACCACGGGTGACGGCATTGGTGGCATTCGCCATTCCGTCTCGATCGGCCCCTTTGTCGTGAACGGCTTTACTGAACCGTTTGCTGATGCTGGTACCTCGGAGTTCACGCCGCTCCGGTAAGGAGGTGTTTTCGCCCGTCAAACTCAGCTGTGTTGACGATGGTTCGGAGTCCTGGTTGTTCTGCCACCAGCCTAAAAAACCCATAGCCCTGTTGTTGCTCCTGCGGTGTGAAGTCAGTTGAGAACAATTGCTCAAGGCCAGCGCAAATTAGATCTGGCCCATCTGGATGACGAAGGAACTCATCAATGATGAGATGACGGATATCGTAGTGCCAGGTAGCTTCCTCAAAATTGAGCTGGCACGTAATGAGGCTCCATGCCTCTAGGCAGGTATCAATGTAAAAGAGCGCTGTAAATCGGGCCAGCGCCCGCTGCCAGGTGCTCTTACAGCGCAGGTCGCCCATAGAGCGAACTTCTGGCTTAAATTGCTCTGGCTGCACCACAGCATCATTAGCAGCGAGCAAGTCGCGCCACATCCGATAGGTCTGTTGTTTTAGCTCTGGCAATTTCATCGTCAAGGAAACAGGGGTAATCCTTGAGGCTATTTTATCAGGTGTCCTCATATACATGCTGTCCCCCTTACTGACTATCGCTGATGCTGTACCCGGTGGCCACCGCACCATCATAAAAAACGGCAACCCATTGCCCACCAGGGGTTTGGTAATAATCAGTGCTCTCGTTGCGCTTGGCTGGGAAACCAAAGCGCCCAGACACAGCATCATAGCTTTGCGGCCACTCAAGATAGGTCATCGCCAGCACGTCAGCTTGGCTGAGGGTACCATCCAGGCCATAATCCTCGGCATCAAGATCGGGCACCGCTTTACGCGATGGGTCAAAGCCAACCTTAGAAGCCTCTGCCGCACCACCAGTGATAAGAGCAGAGCACGCACCAAGACTAAGGGTGCCCAAAAGGGCAATACCAAGAAACGCAGGTAGACGCATAAAAATCCCTGGAATGCACTATGGATTCCACAATACCACAAATGTCCCATAACGGACATTTGGCCCTAAACAGACTCAAGGGGCATCTGGGACAATGGGGGTATCCCCTTTCCTGACTGCCTTGTGAGCGACGAAAAGCTGGTTACCCTTAAGCTGCAAATTCCCGAAACATTACGCAATGCCTTCAAAGGGGCTTGTGCTGTCCAGGGTAAAACCATGCGTGACGTGATGATTGCTGCCATGCAGCACTATGTTGAGGAAACAACGGAACAGGATCGCACAAAGGACTCAGGCAAATAATCCAACCAACGCTAAGTAGCTAACCACAGGGAAACTCCTTGATATGCCTATGGA
>JAAHIA010000606.1 GCA_010671975.1 Leptolyngbya sp. SIO4C1
TAAACTATCCCAATACGAAAATCTGTATCGCTCTCGCAGCTCAGAAGCCTGCTTCACCGTATGACGACCAATATTCAGAACATCGCAGCCCGAATAGAACTCCTCAACAAGCTGGCGAACTTGAGATTCAGTAAAGTTTGCCTTTCTCAGCAAGACAGCACAGACTTCATTGATGATTTGAATACTGAGCGCAATATTGCCACGGCTCGTCAGTTCAGCTGCGATGCGATGCTTCCTGCTGTCTTCAGCATCGTTCGCCTCCGGATCGACCATAAAACGGTAGATCCAAACATTGGAATCAAATGAATGAATATCGGTTGGCCTATTTACCATTCATAAATCTCCTCGCGCTTGAGATTGCGAATGCCTTTTACCGGAATAGGATTCTGAGTGAGCTGAGCAATAATGCCATCTTCAGGAAACTTCTTATCTGGTTTCAGAATAACCAGCTTCACCGAATCTCCCTCCAATAGGTTCTCCTGATACTCTTCAGGAATCTCTATCTGGATCTTGCCGTCCCGAATTTCTGCTTGAAGCTCTACCGCAAACATTTCGCCGTTCCTCCAGTCGTAACTGCTAACATTGTCGTCATCCTACCCCCGCTCTAACGAATTCTTTAGCTCAAACTTTAGTTTGTCGCGCGTCTCTGCCAGCTCGACCATCAGCTGCTGATACTCGGTCAGCATCTCCTCCAGGTCCGCGTGCTCGATATCTTCTTCGTGCGGGTTCTTGATATCCAGGTTGTAGCCGCGCTGCTTGATCTCCTCGATCGGGACCCGCCAGGCAAATTCGGTTTCCTCGCGATTGTCCCACCAGGCCTGCTCGGGCTTAAACTCCTCAAACCGAATCGGCTTTGTCTTGGAGTACGACTTGTAGCCCGGCGGGTAAGGGTGCTCGTAATACCAGACCTCAGCGGTCGGTTCGCCCTTAGTGAAAAACAACAGGTTGGTCTTGATGCCCGTATAGGGGTTAAACACACCGTTCGGCAGCCGCACAATCGTATGCAGGTTGCAGGTACTCAGTAGCTGCTCTTTGATCCGAGTTTTGACACCCTCGCCAAATAGCGTGCCGTCAGGTAGCACAATCGCAGCGCGGCCGCCGTCTTTGAGCAGGTCCATAATCCGCACTAAAAAGAGGTCAGCCGTCTCTCGCGTGCGGTAGGCGCTGCGAAAGTTGCTCTCGATGCCGTCCTCTTCCATGCCGCCAAAGGGCGGATTGGTGACGATCACATCCACCTGATCTTCTGGGTGGATATCTTGCCAAGACTGCGCCAGCGTATTGTCATGCTCTAGCGCGGGTAGGTCGATGCCGTGCAAAATCAGGTTGGTGACGCACAGGTGATAGGGCAGCGGCTTTTTCTCTACACCGCGAATCGTGTGCGCCAGCGTCTCGGGTACATCGGCGCTGCGGTGATGCCGGTTGATATAGTCAATCGCAGCGGTCAAAAAGCCCCCCGTCCCGCAGGCCGGGTCAAAGACCCCTTCGCCTAGCTGCGGCTGCACCCGATCGACGATAAACTGCGTCACCGCGCGCGGCGTATAATACTCGCCCGCATTGCCCGCACTCTGCAGGTCTTTCAGCAGCTTTTCATACACGTCGCCAAACTGGTTCTTTTGCTTGGCCTGGTTAAAGTCGATCTCGTTCAGCTTGTTGATCACCTGGCGAATCAGGGTGCCATTTTTCATATAGTTGTAGGCATCCTCAAACACCTTGCCGATCATCTGCGATCGCGCATCGGTCGCCGTCCGCAGCTTTTTCAGCGTTGGAAACAGCGTCGTCTCAACAAAGCTGAGCAGCGTGTCGCCCGTCGCGCCTTCGGCATCAGCCGCCCAGTTGCGCCAGCGCAGCGCTTCAGGCATAGGAGAGCGGTAGTCTTCGTCAAACAGCTCGTATTCTTCTTCGCGCGCATCTAGCACTTTCAGAAAGATCATCCACACGAGCTGGCTGATGCGCTGCGCGTCACCGTCTACGCCCGCATCCTTGCGCATGATGTCTTGAATTGTCTTAACTGTGGTGCTAATCGCCATTCAAAAATCTCTTAATCGGGAATAAATTCATCGTTTAGGACGGCTTCAACGGTAAACGGTGACTGCTCAGGAAAGGTGTGCAGGGGCAGCTCCGTTTCTAAGACAGCCTGCTTTCTGGCCTTCTGATAGGTCTTGTCGAAGTTCTGTAAGAAATAATTCTTTAAACTTGGGCTCTCTTCAAAAGCGTCCGCGATGCGAATCCGGTGTTCGATGATCGTGCTGCGCCAGCTCGCAGAGCGCTTCTCGGGCTGATACTGATACTTCAGTAGGTGCATCAGCAAAACGCGGAGATTGCTCAGCAATGCCCGTCTCTGACTGTTGCCCATATCCTCCACTTCTTCGATCAGAGGGTCTAAGTCTATGTCGGCAAAGTTGCGATCGCGCAGCTGCTGTGCCGTTT
>JAAHIA010000607.1 GCA_010671975.1 Leptolyngbya sp. SIO4C1
TCACCTTCCGATCTGCCCCGGCCCGAAAGTCCAGCACGGCTGAGACAATCGCTACCCCAATCAGCATCAGCAGCATGATGTTCGTAAACTGATCGATCAGGATACGCCAGCGGCTGCGACCGCCCGTCTTATCTAACTCATTAGGACCGTACTCAGCCTGTCGCTGCTGCGCCTGCTCGCTTGATAGCCCCTTTGAATTGGTCGCTAGCAGAGTCAGCGTTTGGCTTACGTCTAGCGTATGCCATTGCTGCTGATTAACACGTTCCATAGCGAGTGGCCTAATGAAAGGGCTAAGGTATCTTTAATAGTGGCAGATCAAGCCTGACCCTGTGGTCATCCTAGGTTGGAAGTTTGCAGGATTTGGCAGCCGGCGTCTACCCAAAGATACTGACAGTCATTCCCAGCAGCAGTAGAATAGCCACAAATTTTTGAGCACCGACTATGTCCCCTTCTATTCCAACGCTGGCTCAATCCACTGTGCAGGTGCTCTCGCCTTGTTTGCCCCAGATTCTAGCAGTCGAGGAAGTTCGCACTGCAGAAGGGACTGACATTGTTGTGACGTCTGAGCATCTCAGAGCTGCTAAGAAAATCTGGCAGGAAATTTGGCCCGATATTGCTGCTAGCTATGAGGCTAAAATTGCCGCCCAAGAGGTTGCGAAAGCGCCGGCTAGCCCTACTTGGCAATCTGCGTTGGAGCAGGGCTTGATTGAAATTTTGAACAAAAATCAGGCGCTAGCCGATAAGCTAGCAGAGCTGTTGCAAATGACTCGATAGGCTAATGTATCAAGTTCTTCAATCAACCCTAAAAACCTAACCCCCCACTGATTCATCTAAACTCACCACCTCTTCCATTGTCTGCTCTGGGTTCTCCTGCTGCAGGCGCTGCACGTAGTTCAGCTTAATTTCCTCTAGCAGCTCTGCTAGCAGCGTTTGAATCTCATTCGAGGCTGCTGTGGCCTGCAGCTCTCGCCCTAGCGCTTGCCGAAAGTCGTGGTTTAGCCGATCTAACAGCACTCGACCGGTCATGTCTGTGTAAGAATCGGCTAGCACGTCGCAGGCTGCCTGGGCTAAATAGTTTGATAGCGAATCTAGGGCACTGGCTGGGAACGCTGTGAAGCCGGGAATCTGGCGCAAGTTTTCGTAGAGGTCAGATCGCGTTAGCGCGCCTTTAAGGCTGTAGCGCAGCAAACCTTCTAAATCTGGCTTGACCGTTGGCATGACTTTGAGGACGACTACCTGAATCAGCCGGTCGGCAATGCGATCTAGCTTATCCGGCTGGCCTACGGTTTTACCGGTGCGCGATCGCAGCGTCGCCACCAGCGTACCGCTCGTAATCGCATCGCTGGTCTGGTTGATGATCTGCACCAGCGCAAACTTCGTGACTCGATTTGACAGATAGGCCACTGGCTCATGCGTTAGCTGTGAGACTAGCCGAGCTACGTTAAACAAGTTAGTGCGATGCAGGCGCACCGCAGCCGGTATTACCCGCAGCCAGCGCCAAAATGGCAGTATTAGCGGCCAGTCATACCAGCGTCGCGCGATCGCATCGCCCCAGCTCAGGCCAGACCGCTGCCGGCTCAGCCAGAGCGTGCTAATCAGCAAATCTAGACCAAAAAATAGGGTAAACGGCCAGTCAATTCGCCAAAACTGATCGATTAGCTGTCCGGTGGGCAGCGATGCCCGAAAGTAGGTGCGCGCTAGCAGCGGCTCTAGCTGCTGTGATAAAAAATCCGTTGCTGCTGCCCAGCCGCCCTCGGCTAAAGCGTCAGTTTGCCAAAGCTGAGTGAAAGCCGCCTGCGCCGACAGTGCGCCCGTATAGCCGCGCAGCCGACGTTTGAGTTTGGCATAGGTCCGCGTCTGTTCGGCGTCGAGAAAAGGATTTTCCTCAATCAAAAAGCGGCTTTCTTGCCGCAGCCGCGCCAGCACCTGCTGCGTTGCTGCTGAGGCGAGCCCCGTTTCATCTACCTGCTGCTTGAGCTTGGCAACCGACTGCAGATAGGCCTGCGTCACCGGATGCGGCGTGATGCCTTTCATCGGATCGTAGGCTTGAACAATGGCGGGGGCGTAGCGCAGATAGTGCGATCGCAATGGCACGTAGGTCAGATCAAACAGCACCAGCAGCAAGTTGACCATGACGACCAGCGCCACAAACTGCTGCCAGCGCTGCGCCCAAACTCCCAGCCGTTCTGCTTTCATAAGATTCACAACGATGCTCTCTGGTAAGCAAGCTACCATAGCGATGTAACCGTTGCTGAGGGTGGCTATGACTGCCGCCAATTCTCCTACTGAAACTGTTCCTGAAGTTGCCGCCTTGTTAAAAGATGAGGTCTCCGATCGTTCGGCCGCTGCTGTACTGCCGGTGTCGCCGCTAGACGGAGCCACCGCCACGCCGCACCCGGCTGGTCCTTCAACCATCGATTTAG
>JAAHIA010000608.1 GCA_010671975.1 Leptolyngbya sp. SIO4C1
GATGGACAGGCTCATGAACCAGGCCATCATCTCGTCGTCTTCGTCGTACTCTTCGTCCTGGAGCTCGACCACCCCGCCCGCCACGCGGCCCATGCCGCGCTGGCGGGCGGGGCGGCAAAGGCGGTCGAAAACTCATTGAGCAGCGCAGCGGTGCGGCTATAGCGATGCGGCTGAAAGACAGCCACTACGCGGCGTTTAACACCTGAGGGCAGCGCCTCGGTACTCTGCAGTCGCGCCGCTGCCAGCGTCACTTTAATTTCGCTAGGGTGATGCGCATAGTCATCGACAAACAGAATATCGTTGTAGAACCCGCGACGGTCAAACCGACGCCGAGCGCCAACAAAGGTTGACAGCGCCGCTGCGATCGTCTCAAAGCTCAGCCCCAGCAGTCGCCCGACTGCCACAGCAGCCAGCGCGTTACTCAGATTGTGCTCACCTAGCAGCGCGATCTGCAGCTGGCCTAGCAGCTGACCGCGTTCCCAAACGCGAGCCCGCATTCCCTGAGCGCTCTGCTCCATTTCATCGACCACATAGTCTGCTGCTGCATTGGCCCTGAGGCTGTAGCTAACGGTCGGCTTCAGACGCTGCTCTACCGTTTTGCAATCGAGACAGCCGACCGTCATTTCACACTGCTCAGCAAAGGTTTCAAAGATTTCGACAACTTCTTCCAAGCTGCTGTAGTGATCGGGATGGTCAAGCTCAATATTGGTCACCACGCCAATGTGGGCCGAGAGCTTAGAGAGCGAGCCGTCTGACTCATCCGCTTCAGCTACCATGTAGTCGCTTTGGCCCACATAGGCATTGCCGGCCCATTCTGACACCTCACCGCCAATCACAATGGTTGGATCAAGGCCGCACTTTAGCAGCATGTAGCCAATCATGCTGCTGGTGGTCGTCTTGCCATGCGTCCCCGCAACGGCGATGCCTTTGTACTGATCCATCAGCGCCGCTAAAATATCCGAGCGGTGAAAGATCGGGCAGTTCATCTCAACCGCTGCGCGATACTCTGGATTGCGAATGCTAATCGCCGTCGAGCAGACGACCTGTGGCAGCAGCGTTTGACCGGCCTGCCCAATGGCCGTTGCTGCCATCTCAGGATGAATGCCGGCCTGATGGGACAGCTGCGCAAAAAAGGATAAGTTAGCCGCGTCTTGAGTCCAAAAAATATGAGCACCCTGGTCTTTCAACCGCTGGGTTATGTGGCTGAGCCGCAAATCAGACCCAGATACCGGGAGCTGGCGCTTTGCCAGGACATAGGCCAACGCAGACATGCCTATGCCGCCAATTCCAATGAAATGAAACGGCCTACCGCTGAAATCCACAGAATTCAGCATAATTCACTTCCTCACACACCACACCACAGCCATATCAGGCGTATCATAGCAGGAATCTCCAAAATGGCTACAAAGGCTAGCCTTTAGACCTTTGGCATAGAACCTGCTTGCTATTAGACATCCACTTTTTCAATTAGCGAGGATCCAATCCCGGAGAAGATGCGCAGTCTAGCAAACTAATTAGCACCTGGGCCTGAAGCTTTTTGAGAATTCGCGCCTGAGCCATCGCTAACGATCGCTCTTAACACCTAGTATGCGAGACAGACTTTATCAGAACACTTTAAAAAGCGAAAGCGGCTTGAGTCTTAACATAGGCTGGATTTAGCATCGCCTATCCGCCTCAGCTAGCCTACTTAAGCCGCTGCTTGTGGGGCAATTGCCGGTTTAGACAAGCCGACTTTGCTAGCGGCTTTAGATCTATCTTCAAGCCAGATCTTTGATCCCCGCTGAGCAACTTCTGTCTCAGCTAGCATATTCGCGGTTCTGATTTACTGATATGATTATGACGTTTATTGGAAGCTAACTTGACTCGATTTACGACAGAGGGTAAGCGCAGTGATTAGAGTAGCAATCAACGGTTTTGGGCGCATTGGGCGGAATTTTTTACGCTGTTGGCTAACCAGAGAAAATAGCGGACTAGATATTGTTGCCATCAACAATACTTCTGACGCTAAAACAGCCTGCCATTTGCTCAAATACGATTCTTTATTGGGGCGTTTGGATGCGGATATTCAGTATGACGACGACACCATTACCGTCAATGGCAAGGTAATCAAATGCTGCTCAGACCGCAATCCTAGCAATTTGCCCTGGGGCGCTTGGGATATTGATCTAGTCATCGAGTCTACGGGCGTTTTTAGAAGCGAAGAGAGCGCCGGTCGCCATATTGAGGCCGGGGCTAAGCAGGTGCTCATTACGGCTCCGGCCAAGGGCGGCGACGTCGGCACCTACGTCATCGGCGTGAACCACGAAAAGTATGAGCATGGCAAGCACAAGGTGATCAGCAACGCCAGCTGTACGACTAACTGCCTAGCACCGGTTGTCAAAGTGATCAACGAGACCTTTGGCATCATCAAAGGCACCATGA
>JAAHIA010000609.1 GCA_010671975.1 Leptolyngbya sp. SIO4C1
TCTAAAAGCCTTTTTGGATGAGAACGGCTTTGCCTATCAGCCCTCTATCAACATCAAGGTGGCGCTCAGTGACCTCGATGCTGGCTACTCGCCAACTGAGGTGATGAACCGCCGTCAGGTCGTGATCGTATCGCACGGCGTGCCCAACATCGTCGAGCTTGAAGCCTTTCGCCAGCGGTTTATTGAGGGGCTAGGCTACTGCCCTCAGAGCCTAATTTAGACCGCTGATTGAGACAGCATTTGGCCAAAAGCTTTAATTTATCAGCAGCGCATTGCCAGCAGACCGATGTCCGGTTCGAGACTCGCTACACCGTCTCAACCGCCGCAGAGGCAAAGAGCAAATGCGCTGCTGCTGTGTGAAAGAGTAGGTTCAAGAACCTTAACATAGTAGAATCCAAAAAGATTTATGAAGGCGCGCTCATGTAGAGAGCGTTTGAGGTAAGTCCAATTCTGGAAAGACTGCCACGCTGGAGGCGCCAGCTTGCAAGGCTGGCTGTTCTGGCGTGGCATAGTTCTGCCTGCTATTTACGATGGAGCATCAAACAAATCTATGACTGCAACGACAGAGCGGCCTACGACAGAGCCCATGTCTAGTTCGGCATCCGCATCAGCCACCGCGCCACAGCTCAAGGATGTCATCAAATCGCTGCCGCCTGAATGCTTTCAAAAAAATCGACGTAAGGCTTGGCTATCGGTACTCACAAGCGTTATCGCAGTTGGCATTAGCTACGGCGCGATCGCGCTATCTCCCTGGTTTCTACTACCCTTTGCTTGGTTTCTGGCCGGTACTGCGCTGACCGGCTTTTTTGTGGTCGCCCATGACTGCGGCCATCGCTCCTTTGCTAAGCGGCGCTGGGTGAATGATCTAGTGGGTCACACGCTGATGCTGCCGCTGCTCTATCCGTTTCACTGCTGGCGGCTGCTGCACGATCACCATCATTTACATACCAATGAGCAAGGCGTTGACAATGCTTGGCATCCTTGGTTTGCCGAGGACTACCGACAGGCTAATCGCTGGGTGCAGGGCGGCTACCGAGCCCTGCGCGGCCGTTTTTGGTGGCTGGCTTCGATTGTGCACTGGGCCGGCCTGCACTTTGATTTGAAAAATTTTTCTGCCCGCAATCGCGCTAAAGCAAAGTTTTCAATAATTGCAGTAATGGCTTTTGCCGCCATTCTTTTCCCTACGCTGCTGGTCACAGTTGGCCTGTGGGGCGTAGTTAAGTTCTGGCTGATGCCTTGGCTAGGCTATCACTTTTGGATGAGCACCTTCACGCTTGTTCATCACACCGCCCCCGACATTCAGTTTCGTCCTACCGATACTTGGGATGCGGTCGAAGCCCAGCTGGCCGGTACGGTGCACTGTAGCTATCCGCGCTGGGTAGAGATGCTTTGTCACGATATCAACGTGCACGTGCCGCACCATATCTCAGTGGCCATTCCGTCTTACAATTTGCGACTGGCCCATCAGAGCCTCAAGCGCAGCTGGGGCGATCAGGTGCAAGAGCGACGCTTTTCATGGCAGCTGGTGAAGCAGATTGTCGATCACTGCCATATCTATCATCCTGAGAAAGCCTACCTGCCGTTTAAGGCCGTTCGCTAGACAGCGCTTGCCCTGCAGACGTCTGCAGGGCGCTGAATCAGTCAGATCAGCCTTTTGATAGAGAGAATCTTTGATACTTTTCTTAACATGATAAGTGGCGCTTGAAGTACTTCAACTGCCAGCGCTGATGGTCATTCGTCAGCCTGGTAGCGCCGCTAGGGCTGCCAAACTGTCGCGATAGGGCGGATAGGCGATGCCCTTTTCAGTAATGATCGCTGTGACATAGCGATGCGGCGTCACATCGAAAGCAGGATTGAACGTCTGCGTGCCTTCTGGAGCAATCGGATGATTTTGGATGTGAGTAATTTCCTGCGCTGCGCGCTCCTCAATCGAAATGGCATCGCCGCTGCCGAGTGAGCGATCGAGCGTGCTCAGCGGACAGGCCACATAGAAGGGGACACCGTGCGCTTTCGCCACGATTGCTAAGTTATAGGTGCCAATCTTGTTCGCCACATCACCGTTAGCCGCTACGCGATCGCATCCAACCAGGCAAGCGTCAATTTTTTGCGTTTTCATCACATAGCCCGAGGCACCGTCCACAATCACCGTGTGAGGGATGCCATAAGCTTTTAGCTCATAGGCTGAAAGGCTAGCCCCCTGCAGCCGAGGCCGAGTTTCATCTAGAAAGGCGTGAATTTGCTTGCCTTGCTCGTGGGCGATGCGAATGATACCTAAGGCCGTCCCATAGTCGACCGTGGCTAGCGCACCGGTATTGCAGTGATGAATCACGCTGACTGCACAGCCGCTGATTCCAGATGCAGCCAGCGTGATTAATC
>JAAHIA010000061.1 GCA_010671975.1 Leptolyngbya sp. SIO4C1
TGGTTCGAAATGATTAGTAACCAAAGTCACCCAGCCTTTATCAATACACCTGATTGTGCAACTTATCTGGGTGAACTTAAAGCGGCTTCAGCAAAAAAAGTTACTACAGCGCTCATTTCTAAATATATTGATAAGCTGTTGCCTATCAAGGGCCTATCAAAGGGTTGATGGCCTGTCTAGAAGGTGCTTCTATCATAGTCGCTTTGCTGAAAGCTTGTGGCTAACCGGGGTGACAATCCGCCGAATGGCGAATATCGTTGCGATCGCGAATTTCATATCAGAGGTCATGTTTAAGTTTTTAGACATTTCAGCCGCCGTTCGGGGTAGCCGAGCTGTGCTAGCAGGCCGGGCTTGAGCAGAATGATTTCTTCAGACAAAAGCCGTAAGGTTGCGATCGCGCTGGCCTTTTTGGGAGCATTTCAACCTACGCCAATACCGCTCACCTTTTTGCACAAGCTTTACTTAGGCCAGTACGGCTGGGGCGCTGTCTATTTTTTGCTGGGCTTCACTCAGATTGCCCGCATTGCCTGTGCCGTTGAGGGGGTGTGGTATCTGCTGGCGCATCCAGAAGCGCTAGGCTGGCAGCTGACGCTGTCTGAGCCGGATATCTCGGAGAAGCCCCTGCCCTCACAGCGTACGGCAGCGCAGATGAGCGCAGCGGCCCAGGCGCTGCGCGAGTTAGAGCAGCTGCGCCAAGAGGGCCTATTGTCAGAATACGAGTTTGAGCAAAAGCGACGTCATCTGCTAGACCTAGATCGCTAGCGCGGGCTGCTACAGTAGCATCATGAGAGGCAAACGCAGCAACCAAGCATCGTGGAGTCGTTGGGCGGCTGACGGCCTTAGTCGATTAGAGCAGCGCTTTAGCTCACTACAGTCTCGGCTGCAGCAGCCCTACTATCGCTTTCAGTCGCTGGCAGAAGTTGACGAAGCTGCTCGGCTCGGCTGGCGTATTGACGTCAATCAGGCTACCGTTGACGACTGGCTGCGGTTTCCTGTCATGTCTATTCACCAGGCCCGAACGCTGGCTCAGCTGACTCAGGCGGGCGTGATGCTGACCTGCTTAGAAGATGTTGCAGCGGCAGCTAATCTACCGATGTCGCAGCTTCAGCCCATAGCGCCGGTGCTGCAGTTTTGCTACTACGACTGGTCACATCAGCCGCGTTCAGTCAAAGCCAACCAGGCTAGCCTGGCTGAGCTCATGCAGGTGCCCGCGATTGATTATCGCTTTGCTCAGGCCGTGCTCTACCATCGACAGCAATGTCCTTTTCGCGATTTGGCAGATTTTCAGCAGCGGCTGCAGCTCTCGCCTCAGCTCACAGCTGAGGTGCTGCACTATTTACAATTTTAGTAATAGCTCATAGCAGTTCTCAAGCCAATGGCAGGGGTGAGAACCTTGCGAATAGCTAAATCATGAGTGCTTGCTATTCTTCAGTAGCCTAGAATCCACTTCACCTAGTATCCTTTTTCCTAGCCTGTTTGTGAGCCCTGCTATGCCTGTTTGGTTAATCTGGCTAATCGTAATTTTGGCAACGGGTTTAGTGATTTTGCTAGCGCGCTGGCAAGCCTATACCCAGACGCTGCCCAGCGGCCTAATTTTTGAACCGGCCCATCCGACCGACTATCCCACTCTCGATCAGTTCGCGTTTGACCAGGGCAGCGAGGCCATGACGCTGCTGGGGTTTGTACCGATTAGAGATGCGCTGCTCACGGCTGAGCAGGGTAAGCTCAATCAGCAGTTTAGCCGCTTGTTTTGGCATCCGGTACACCACTGCTACGCTCAGCTCTGTACCGCCTTTGATCGATCGCCGCAGCTGTTTACTATCGTCAGCCTGTTTGAGAATAACTGGCGACTGCAGACCACCACGCAGCAGCCCAATCCGCTTAGCAGCCTCACTGTTCTAGACAAAAGCGCCTGGTATCACTACCCCAAAGCCTCTACGCGCGAGCTGCTAGAGCACCATCTGCGGCATTATGAGCAGCTGCTGACCACGCACGGTCTGACGCCTATCACCATCGGCGATGCAGAGACATTCTATGCCAAGACTAAAGAAGAAACCTTTCGCCGTAAGCAGGTGATGAAGCGACAGATGACTGTGCTCTCGTTTGTGAAAGGGGCAGCCGCTTTTATTCGCCCTAGGAAAGAGTGGGACGGTGTTTTAAGGGGCAAGCGAGCCCGGGCAAAATCAGCTGACGAAGAGGCGCGAGTCGCAGCTGCTCAGCCAGCCGCTGAAGCAGAGACGACCGATGCTCCCCTTGAGCGCTCTGAAAGCTTTGATGGCCCCTCAGACCGGCCGGGCGAGCCGCCTAGGGGCGCTGATTTCTAGCTGGGCACGCATAGGCCCAGGCCGCCACCTCCCTAAGCTAAGACTTGCTTTTCAATCGGCGCGGCAGCCTGCTGCTTTCTAAAGCGAACTGCCTGCTGCAAAAGCTGCCAGGCCTGAGGCGAGAAAACGGCTGGGAAGGCCAGCTGCAGCGCTGCTGGCAGCTGCTTCTGCTTCAGGGCAACCAGCATCCAGTGCAGGTGGAGATACTGGCGTATAGTGCTGAGGTTAGGGGTGTGGTCGCGATGCTTAGGGCTAATGCGATCGCAAATCCGCTCTTTGATTAAAATGTTGGTTGCTAGCCGCTGCTGCAGCGCAATCTTTTGGTCGTAGCCGCCAGGCCAAACGGTGCGATAGGCCAGGCATTCGTTGATAAACACCGCATCGCCGTGCTGCGCCACGCGAATCCAAGAGTCAATGTCATCGCAGCTGGTCATGCTCAAATCCCAGCCGCCCGAGTTCAAGAAAGCATCGCGCCGCACTGCTACCTGAATGGGGGTGCCAAACGGCACGACTTCTAGCAGCATGCCGTAGTGAATGTCTGCTTGCGGAATGTAAAACACGCGACCTGGCCCAGTGGGCGGCGTACGGCTCAGCTCCTGGCCCTCCGTATCCACCTGCGCAGCCTGGCAGGAGCAAATCACTGCCTCTGGTCGCAGCGCGATCGCCTCAGACATGGCTTCAATGCAGCTGGGCGCAAGGTAGTCATCATCATCTACCAGCTTAATCCAGTCGCCGCTGGCCGCTTCCACCCCAGCATTGACCGCGCCCGAGTGATTCGAGTTGACCACATTGCGATGGTAGACGATCTGCTCGCCCAGGCTTTCGGCATAGGCTTGAGTGTCGTCGGTTGAGGCGTTGTCTACGACGACCACTTCGCAGGGCATCGTTTGGGCTAGCGCAGACGCCACGGCTCGCTTCAGCAGCGGCAGACGATTATAGGTGGTAATGACGATCGTAAATTTAGAAGAATTCATAGGCCGGAAAAAGGGAGACATGAGCAATCACATCTCCCAGGCAGGTTAAAAACAGTTATAACCTAAAGCATCGCCAACCGCTCGCGCAGTAGATTGGCCTGCGTCTCGGCCTCAGCCAGCGAGTCGCGAGCCGTCTGCACGACTGCCTCTGGTGCTTTGTTGACGAAGCCCTGATTGTTCAAGCGCCCGCTCAGCGATTTGATGTCGCCTTCGACTTTGCTGAGATCTTTTTCAAGCTTAGCTTTCAGCGCTTCGATATCGACTAGACCACCGAGCGGAATGAGCACCTGTACGGTGCCATAGACGCCGGCAAACATTTGCTGCTGATCGGCAGGCTGAGCAGGGTCGGTAGCAACCGCCGTAGCTAGCGCTTCTGCCTCGGCTAGGCTCGCCTCTGCTGATGGCTCATCCGCCGGCTCTAGCTGAACGCTGAGCGCTTCTTCGGGAAGGTCTTCTATCGCTTCGCTGTCGTCAAACCGGCTGCCCGCGATCTGCGCCCACAGCTCGGTCACGTTTGTCCACAGCCGCTGTCGGTTCTCTGCTCTGTAGAGGTAGCGGCCGCCAAACCAGGCAACATAGCTCAGCCCAATCAGGCGAAAGGCGTCGCCTAGCAGCGGCACCGTGTTGAGCGCATCTAGCACCGAGGCGCTCAGCTTCAGCGCGATCGCTACGCCAATCAGCAGTAGAATCGCACCGCCTGGCTTCTTGGCCACTCGATAAAAGCGGCCTAAATAGGCAAACGGCTGCTTTATAAAGGTCTGCATCGCGACCACACCGTCTGACCAATCTAGCTGGGGCAGCTCTGAGGTCGTTGACTCAGCTGCTTCAGAAATGGTGTAGGTTTCAGCTGGTGCTTTGGCTGAAGCGGCCGGCGCTAGATCGGTGCTTTCAATTGTTAGAGTGTCTACCTTAGCTGCGTCCTTAATATAGGCTCGCCCGGTCGTTAAAACCTGCGTTTCTCTAGCATCGTCTGTTTTTAGAATCGCCTCAATCTTGACCGAGGGCTTCACCCCCGCCTCGGCTCGCAGGTTACGCACCGTGCGAATCACGCCAATCAGCAGCTCGAAGTCGCTTTCTAACTCGGTATTGATCTGATCTGCCCCAGCGCCTGGGTAAGCCTGCAGCGCCAGGCAGCTGCCCTCTCCCGTTTGCGTCAGCGTGTGCCACACTTCTTCGGTGATGTGAGGCATAAAAGGATGCAGCAGCTTTAGCATTCCTTCGAGCACAAATGCCAGCGTTTGCTGCGCCGTCCGCTTGGAGCCTGCGTCCTCACCGTAGAGACGCGGCTTCACCAGCTCGATATACCAGTCGCAAAAATCGCCCCAGACAAACTCATACAGGCCCTTAGCGGCTTCGCCCAGCCCGTACTGGTCTAGAGAGTCGCGCGTCTGCTGCACCGTTTGGTGGTAGCGCGATAAAATCCAGCGGTCGGCCAGCTCTAGCTGATTTACTTCCGGTTCTCCGAGCGCCGCTGGCGACTGTCCGCCCAGGTTCATCATCACAAAGCGCGATGCGTTCCACAGCTTGTTGGTAAAGTTGCGCGAGGCTTCTACCGAAGAGGACTCGTCCGTCTTGCGGTCATAGTCAAGCCGAATGTCCTGACCGGCTCCTGCTACCTCGCGAATCAGCGTATAGCGCAGCGCGTCGGTACCATACTTATCAATCAAAATTAGCGGGTCAATGCCGTTGCCTTTCGACTTCGACATTTTCTGGTTATTTTCATCGCGCACCAGTCCGTGAATGTAAACGGTTTCAAACGGCATGGTGTCAGTAAAGTAGCCGGCCATTATCGTCATCCGGGCTACCCAGAAAAAGATGATGTCAAAACCCGTAACCAGCGTCGTCGTTGGGTAGTACGTTTGGAAGTCTGCCGTGGTTTCATCCGGCCAGCCCATGGTTGAAAACGGCCATAGCCCCGATGAAAACCAAGTGTCGAGTACGTCTGGATCTTGCTGCAGCTGGACCGCGTCGCCGTATTGCTCAACGGCTTTAGCTCGGGCCTCAGCTTCGCTGGTGGCCACAAAGAAGGGCGTTTCATCGGTAATGTCGCCGCCGGTTTCACTGACCGCGTACCAGGCCGGAATCTGATGCCCCCACCAGAGCTGTCGCGAAATGCACCAGTCGCGCAGGTTGACCAGCCAGTCGCGATACACCTTCGTCCAGCGCTCGGGCACAAAGCGCGGCGACTGCTGCTGGTCGAGAAACGCTAACGCCTTGTCAGCCAGCGGCCGAATTTTGACAAACCACTGGGTCGAGAGCAGCGGCTCAATCGGCACCTTACCGCGATCGCTATAGGGCACGCTGTGATGATAGTCTTCCACTTTGACCAGAAAGTCCTGCTCGTCGAGCGCCTGGACGACGGCTTTACGAGCCTCGAACCGATCGAGTCCGGCAAACTCGCCTGCGTTTTCATTCATCGACCCGTCTTTGTGCATGACGTTGATCATCGGCAGGTCGTGGCGCTGACCGATCTCAAAGTCGTTTGGGTCGTGTGCCGGCGTGACCTTAACGCAGCCGGTGCCAAACTCAGCATCGACGTACTCATCGGCAATCACGGGGATTTCGCGATTCATCAGCGGCAGCGTCACCGTCTTGCCAATGATGTCCTGATAGCGCTCATCGTTCGGGTTGACGGCCACAGCCGTATCACCCAGCATGGTTTCCGGTCGCGTGGTGGCGACTTCTACATGGCCTGAGCCGTCCGTTAGTGGATAGCGGAAGTGCCAGAGGCTGCCGTCAACTTCTTTATTTTCCACCTCCACGTCAGAGACAGCCGACTGGCTGGCTGGGCACCAGTTAACCAAATAGTTGCCGCGATAGATCAGCCCGTCTTCGTACATCTGGGTAAAGGCCGTCAGCACCGCATGCGACAGCCCTTCATCCATGGTGAAGCGCTCGCGACTCCAGTCGGCAGAGACGCCGAGCTTACGCAGCTGGTTGACAATCTTGCCGCCAGATTCTTCTTTCCACTGCCAGGCGCGGGCAAGGTAGTCGTTCCGGTCGATATCCTGGCGAGTTTTGGCCTGCGATCGCAGCTCGCTGTCTAAAATGGCGCTGACTGCAATGCTGGCATGGTCGGTACCCGGCAGCCAAAGCGTATTGCGTCCCTTCATCCGGTGGTAGCGCACCAGCGTATCGATCAGCGCCTCTTCAAAAGCGTGGCCCATGTGCAGACTACCCGTCACGTTCGGCGGTGGGATCACCACGCAGTAAGGATCGCCTGCCTGCTCAGAGTCTGCTTGAAAGACGCGATGTGCTTCCCAATATTGCTGCCACTTCGACTCGACAGCCGTGGGATCATATTGGCTAGGCAGGGTAGGGACAGTTGCAGTCATTGCCAGAGGTCGCTTAGGTACGCTTGCTTACCTAAAGATTCTGCCACGGTGCGACAAAAAGGGCACGAGGGCAGGAGACAAATAACCCATCTGCAGCTTTTCGCTGATGAAGAGTATGATTAAAAGTATGATAGAGCTAGTGTTGCCAGTCGCATGTCATGACTCAATCTTTTCAGAAACGGCGGGTCTCAGTCACAATTGATGCCAGTTTGCTGCAGGAAATTGATCGGCTGACGGACAACCGATCGGCAGCATTTGAAGAAGCGCTGCGGCTCTGGCGAGCTCAGAGAATAGAAGCCGAGCTACGGACTTACTATCAAAGCTGTTCTCAACCCAATGCCGAGTTTGAAAATAACTGGGCTGACTATGCGTATCAGCAGCTTAAGGAAACAGAAACACGCGAGGAAATTTAATTGTCAGCCGTCTATCCTCGTCAGGGTGAAGTCTATCTGGTCAAGGCGCTTAAAAGTATCGGCGATACTAAGAAGCGCCCAGTAGTCATTATTTCGATGAATATCCGTAACGAACTCAGCAATACTGCTATAGCTGTCCCCTTTACTAGCAACTTACGGGATAATAAATCGCCAACTCGGATTTTAATTCCTGCGGGTGAAGGTGGCCTAGATGCTGATTCGCTGGCTGTATGCGACAGTATTTTGGCTGTTCGCAAATCCTATCTGGAAAGAGGTCCGTACGGAATGCTGTCAGCTGAGTCCATCTCAAGGATTCAAACCGGTATTCAAATTGCGATTGGAATCTATTAGGCGGCATTCTACTAGCTGTGCCAGCTCAGCAGCACTCGAACCAGAACAGACGCGCCTGACCCTCTATTGCTGTCCGGTGCTGTCCGGTTTTAAGTGCAATCTATAGCTCGGCCTTTACAAACCAACTTCTAAAGATTCATCTGCTGAGGCTTCAGCCGGCGCTGTCTGCTGTAGAGCTTCCTGGCGACGCTGTAGAAAATCGCTGGTAGCTTCTTCAAAGTCGCGCGCCTGCCGCTGGCGAAACTCAGCCTGAGTTATGCCGCCCGCCTGGCTCGCCCGGTGCACCAGATCGCCAAAGTCAACGCCGCTGCCAGAAAAAACTTCGCCGCTGTTAGGCTCACTGTTATTCTCTAGCAGGTCGTCAGCCCCTCGGGTTTGAGCTAGCGCGGTCGGCGCGATCACAAATAGACCCAGGGCAATCCCTAAACCAGACAGTTTGAAAAGAGACAGGTTCATAGCGCTAGCCGTCATAACGCGGTAGTGGACAAATCTAACAGGCTCAGTTTAGCAAGTTTGGCTGACGGTGGGCTGTGGCTGCTATACCAATTTACAAATCGGTGCTAGGCAATCCGTCGACTGATTAACGGTCGAATCAGCGCTAAAGCCAGTCCGCTAAATGCTAATAGAATACCCAGCGACAGCCCCATGCTAACGTCTCCCCAAGGGGCCTGTAAGACGGTGCTAGTTAGGCTCCAGTCGGGATGCAAGTAGAGGTAGCGAATCGGCTCAATCGCATAGCTCAGCGGGTTAAGGCTGGCAATCAGCTGCAGCCACTTAGGCATAAACGACAGCGGCACCAGCGCAGTGCTCGCAAACAGCAGCGGCAAGTTAGTGACAAAGATGACGGCGATGAGCTCGATGTGGCCCGGTAGCGCAAAGGCCAGCCCCAAGCTCAGAGCGGTGACGCCCAGCGTCAGCATCAGCACAATCAGCACCATCAGCGCTAGCCCACCTGGCCCTGGCAGCCCAGTGCCTAGCAGTGCGCTGAGCACCACAATGGCGGCCGTCTGAACTAGGCTCATGGCCGAAATAAACAGCGCCGAGGCAATCACAATAGAAAACCGAGAGGCTAGCGGCGCGACCAGCAGGCGGTTAAGAAAGCCAAACTCGCGATCAAACATGACGGGTAGGCCAGCGTTCAACGCGCCGCCAAAGGCCGTAAAGACGATGATTCCCGCGCCAATAAATTGTCCATAGCTCTGACTGGCCCCAAAGAGCCCCTGCGGCACGTTTTGAAACAGCGCCCCAAATAGAATTAGCCACATCAGTGGCTGCACAATCCCAGCCGCTAGCGTAGACGGACGCCGCTGCAGCTGAATGAACAGCCGCTTGGTCAGCGCCAGCGTTTCTTGAATAAATTCACCTGAGACTGGGCTAGCTGCGATCGCGCTATCTTGCCGCGTTTTCCAGTCCTGCAGCTGAGCGTTTTTGAGGGTGTCAAATGAGCTACTCATATCGATTCAAAATTCAAAACCTAAACGTCAAGGAGCGCTAGCGTCGCATATTCTGCTTTTTTGTCTCAGCTTTCATATCGCGCTGTCCGGCAGCGGCAATCTCAGCGTCAATCAGCGTGCGGCCAGTTGCAGCCAGGTAAACATCGTCTAGGCTAGGGCGCGACTGAGCAATGCCAAACGTCGGTAGCCCGGCCTCTTTCAGCGCCTGCCTGACCTCAAACAGTGCGTCAGATTCTGACTCGACCACCAGATTTAAAGAGTTACCTTGGGCGTTGTTGACAATCACTTCTTGCACCACCGGCAGCTGCGCCAGCAGGTCTTTGGCCTGGTTGGCTTCTTCCGGTGGGGTAAACTCGCGAATACGCAGCGTGATGCGTTCACCGCCAACCTTAGCTTTGAGCTGCGACGGCGTGCCGCTGTCGATCACCGACCCGCGATCGATAATGGCCACCCGATCGGCTAGGGCGTCTACTTCTTCAAGGTAGTGGCTAGTAATTAAGATTGTCGTGCCGGCCTCGCGCAGCTGTCGCAGAAACTGCCAAACAGCTGAGCGGGTTTCAATATCAAGGCCAACGGTCGGCTCATCGAGCACGAGCACATCAGGCTGATGCAGCAGTCCCGCTGCTAGATCTAGCCGCTTTTTGAGACCGCCAGAATAGGTGCCGCTTTTCTTATCTGCCCAGTCGGTCAGCTCTAGCAGCTCGATCATTTGATCGATTCTAGAGTTGGCCAAACTTGCAGGTAAGTGATAAATGGCTGCCTGCAGCTCTAACAGCTCTCGCCCGGTTAGGACCTTATCGAGGGCGACTTCCTGCGCGATATAGCCGAGCCGCTGCCTCACCTGACGCGGCCTGTCTAGCACAGAGATGCCGCAGACTTCAAGACGACCCGCATCCGGCAGCGTCAGCGTGCACAGGCAGCGAATCGTCGTGGTTTTACCAGCGCCGTTTGGGCCCAGCAGGCCAAAGATCTCGCCGGGCTCAATGGTCAGGGATACGTCTTTGACTGCTTGCACATCGCCATAGTGTTTCTGCAGTCCCTCAATTAAAACAGCAGGCGTCATGGGCTAAACAACCGTTGATTGAATACACTGCCGATCTTACCGAATTTGGGACCCGTGCTGCGGTAGTGACCGCCTTCATCTCAAACTGGGCTTCATCCTAAGCGAGGGCGGTGGTTAAAAATGCTTCAACTGCTTGCAGGGCGTGTCGCGTCACTGGCAGGCTGTCCACAACCATCGCTGCTGACAGCAACATCATGTAAAAAATAGAGAACTTGAAGGTGCTGCGGGCCAGGTCGCGATCGCTCGGGCAGCGCTTTAGGGCAAAGGCTTTTCTCAGGAAGATCGCCCCGAGCAGCAGCGCGATCGCGCCGTAGAGCCAGCCGCATGCCTCCGGCGGACAGACCATCAGCAGCGTCAGCGGCACCAGCATGAGCGTGTAGCGCCAGACTTGCTCAGCGGTTTCTTCATCCCCCACCACCACCGGCAGCATGGGCACGTTCACCTTGGCATAGTCGTCTTGAATCAGCAGCGCCAGTGCCCAGAAGTGCGGTGGTGTCCAGATAAACACGATGGCAAAGAAAATCCAGGCGGCCCAGCCCAGCTCACCGGTCACAGCGGCCCAGCCAACCAGCGGCGGAATGGCGCCAGCGGCCCCACCAATCACGATATTCTGCGGCGAAGAGCGCTTTAGCCAGTGGGTGTAGACGCCCACATAGACCGCGATGCCCGCCATAGCGAGGCAGGCGCTGAGCAGATTGGCAAAAAGGCTCAGCAGACTAAAGGCCGCAATTGCCAGCACCGCTGCAAAAATCAGCGCATCGCGCACCTGCACCCGCCCGGATGGAATCGGCCGATGGCGCGTGCGCTCCATGTCATAGTCGATGTCGCGATCGTAGACGCAGTTGATCACCTGCGCCGAGGCCGCTGAGAGCCAACCGCCCGTCAGGGTTACCCAAACCAGCCAGGGATCAATCTGGCCCTGAGCCGCGACCCACATGCTAGCAGCCGTTTCAATCAGCAAAAGCGGAATAATTCGAGGCTTAGTCAGCTGCCAGTAGCTGCGAGCAACCTGCCACAGGTTATCGTGGCGGCGCTCGGTCCAAGTGGTTGAGTGCTGCATATGAGAGATATCCAAAAGCTTGTGTAAAGTCCCTATGAGAGCAATTTTTCTGGCAGACGGGGAACCGCTGTGCGATCGCGCAGCGCTAGCACCGTGAAGCATACCAGCGTGCCTAGCAGCGTTGCACCCACGGCCTGGTGTAGCACCGTCAGCGGCTCAACCTGCAGATGCAGTCGAAAGGTGGCAATGCCCAGCGCAATTTGCAAAATCAAAAGACCGCCTGCGGCGTTAGCCAGCGATCGCAGCCGACCGTCTAAGGCTGGCGTGCGCCAAACGCTAACCACCAGCACCATCACCGCCAGCGTGGGCGGCACCACCCCAAAAATGTGGTAGTTCATGACGCTGCAGAGTTCAGCAAAGCCAAAGCACTGATGCGCCGCCCAGCGCGAGCCGACAACGCCACCCAAGATGCTCTGAGCATAGACGAGTCCAGCTGCAATTAGCCCGATCCAGGGTAGCCGTCCGGAGGTGCCCGTTGCCCGATACGGTGTGAGCGCCGTGCCAATGACCAGCAGCGTCATAAAAAACAGCAGCGCCGTTGCCAAATGCGCCGTGACGATATCAAAGCGCAGCAGCTGCGTCACCGTCAGCCCGCCTAGGATGCCCTGAAAAATAATCAAACCCAGCGCCAGGCCAGATGCCCAAGGCAGCCAGGCCGGCAGCGCCCGCCAATACCAGAGGCTCAGCCCCACCAGTCCGATGGCCATCAGCCCAATCAGCGAGGCATCTAGCCGATGAAACCATTCCAAAAAGACCTGCAGGTTCATCTGCTGACTGGGGACTAGCTGACCATAGCACAGCGGCCAGTCAGGACAGGCCAGCCCGGCGTTCATGACTCGAGTTGCGCTGCCCACTGCCATCAGCGCCAGCGTTGCGATCGCCATCTTCCACACCCAGCGCCGCACTCGTAGATCAGGCGAAACGCTAGCCTGAGAAGCCGCCTGTTCAGCCTGAGCGGCATGGGACTGAAGAGTAGATTGGGTCATATTGAAGAGAAGTTATTCTGCTTACTGAGAAGCGCGTGTCTCCACTTTAAACAAATTTTCTTGCTTCTAGAGAGAAATCACCGATGTTTTGCGCTCAGCTTGGGGGTTAAACTGGTTTCCGCTGTCTTGGCTGCCGCTGCTTGTGCAGCTGCCACCTGCGGGAGCGCTCTGAGTGATGCATTTTTTTACCTGAGCTGCGACCTCGGTCAGCGAGTCAAGGTTAGATAGCTCTACTCTAGGAAATATTTCCCGCAGATGTGAGATAGGTTTAGGGTTTCTTAGTAATCCTGAAGTGAATCGTGCCGAGCGGAGGATTCATCAATATGATTTTTCATGATCCTGAAGAAAATCATTAAACCCAAAGATCTGCACCGCAAACTACACCCACCCCCTGTTAATAGCGTTAAGTTGGTACAAGACAGTTGACAAGAGAAAAACTCTCAGAACTATCTAGGACAACAGAGCCCTGTGAGGTTGATTGAGTTGTGAATATTCCAAGTTCTATTATCACTATGCTGATCGGGATAGCCGTGACCCTGGCTAGCCTTTGGTATGGTCAGAATCACGGGCTGCTGCCAGTGGCAGCTTCAGCAGAGGCAGAACTCGTTGACGGTCTCTTCAACGTCATGATGACGATTGGCTTCGGACTGTTCCTGCTGGTGGAAGGAACGCTAGTGATTGCCGCAATTCGCTTTCGACGTCGCAAGGGCGATGAGGGGGATGGCGAGCATTTAGAAGGCAATATTCCATTGGAAATTTTGTGGACGGCGCTACCAGCAGTGGTCGTGCTGGGGATTTCGGTTTACAGCTTCGAGATTTACACCGAGATGGGCGGTCTGAACCTGATGAACCATCATGCTTCGGCCAAGCCAGTGCAGCTGGCCTATGCGCCTAGCAGCGACAGTCAACATTCCAGCTTTCCACTGCTGAATCTGCCGTTTTTAGCGGCAGCAGGTCTGGGTGAACCGCCCGACATGACTCAGGTAGAGCCCGATGTCACCGTCAATGTGACCGGCTTGCAATATGCGTTTGTGTTTACCTACCCCGAGACCGGCATTGTGGATGGTGAGCTGCATATTCCTACCGGTCAGCTGGTCAAGCTAAATCTGCAGGCGCAGGACGTGCTGCATGCGTTTTGGCTACCTGAATTTCGGGTCAAGCAAGACATGATTCCGGGGGAAGAGACAACGCTGGTGGTAGAGGCGACGCGCGAGGGCACCTATCCTGTCGTCTGTGCTGAGCTTTGCGGCCCCTATCACGGCGGTATGAGAACGCAGCTGATTGTGCAGTCTCCCGAAGACTATGCTGCTTGGGTACAGAACCGAGTGGCACAGGCCGGGCCGTCAACGGCGGCTGAGGCAGTAGCGGCGCTGCCCAGTCAGGCGGCTACCGATGCTGAGTATCTAGCGCACTTTACCGAACCCATGCAGCTCTCGCTCGAGGCAGAAACCCTAGCGCAGCTGCACTAGTCTTTCAGGCTGGCTGGCGCTGGCCAGCGACTTTCAAACCAGCTATTTTCAAACACAGTCACTATCAAGACGGTTTATGACACAAACTGAGGTTCAAGCGGTTCCGAGCCCAGCGCCTCAACAGCCACTCGGCAATGAGCGTAAGTGGACGGACTATTTCACGTTCAGCACCGATCACAAGGTGATCGGCATTCAATATTTAGTTACGGCGTTCGTTTTCTACATGATTGGCGGCGCGCTAGCGACGGCCATGCGCACTGAGCTAGCGACGCCGCAGCCCGATTTTGTCACACCAGATGTCTACAACGGCTTGCTGACGCTGCATGGCACGGTCATGCTGTTTTTGTGGATCGTGCCAGCCGGAGCAGGGCTGGGCAACTATTTGATCCCGCTGATGGTCGGGGCGCGGGACATGGCCTTTCCTAGGCTGAATGCGATCGCATTTTGGCTGATTCCACCCTCTGGCATTTTGCTGATCAGCAGCTTTTTCTTTGAGCCCCCCTCAGCCGGCTGGACTTCCTATCCGCCACTGAGCTTGAACACTGGCTTAGTCGGCGAGTTTATCTGGATTATGAGCCTGCTGATTGGTGGAACCGCATCGATTCTGGGGGCGATCAATTTTTTTGTCACCATTATCAAGATGCGCGTGCCCAGCATGCCCTTTACGAAGATGCCGCTGTTTTGCTGGGCGATGCTGGCCACCTCGCTGCTGATCTTGATCAGCACGCCGGTCCTGGCGGGCGCTTTGATCCTGCTAGCGTTTGATCTGGTGGCGGGCACTGCTTTCTTTGATCCGACCGGCGGCGGCAACCCGGTGGTGTATCAGCACATGTTCTGGTTTTATTCCCACCCGGCGGTCTATATCTTCGTGCTACCGCTGTTTGGTGCGATTTCCGAGGTGCTGCCGGTACATGCTCGCAAGCCGATCTTTGGCTACCGGGCGATTGCCTACTCGAGCTTGGTGATTAGCTTTTTGGGCCTGATCGTCTGGGCACACCATATGTTCACCAGCGGCACGCCGCCCTGGCTGCGCATGTTTTTTATGATTACCACCATGACCATTGCCGTGCCGACCGGCATTAAGGTGTTTGGCTGGCTGGCGACGCTGTGGCGCGGCAAGATTGCCTATACCAGCGCCATGCTGTTTGCGATGGGCTTTATTGCCACCTTCGTGATTGGCGGCATCAGCGGCGTCATGCTAGCAGCTGTGCCCTTTGACATTCACGTGCATGACACCTACTTTGTGGTGGCTCACTTCCACTACGTGCTGTTTGGCGGGTCTGTATTTGGCGTCTACATGGCGGTCTATCACTGGTTCCCCAAAATGACTGGCCGAATGATGAACGAATTCTGGGGTCGAGTGCACTTTGCCCTCACCTTTGCGGGTATGAACCTTACCTTTATGCCAATGCATGAGCTCGGGCTGAGAGGCATGAACCGCCGCATCGCACTCTATGATCCGCAGTTCACCGACTTGAACGTGCTGGCCACAATTGGCGCCTACCTCATGGCCGTCTCGACCATTCCGTTTATCATCAACGCAATCTATAGCTGGCGCTGGGGTAAAAAAGCACCGGCTAATCCCTGGCGGGCGCTGACGCTAGAATGGCAGACCCTATCTCCTCCTATCATTGAAAACTTTGAAGAGCTCCCCGTGCTCATGACTGGCCCATACGACTACGGCTTAGGCTACATTCCTGAGACCGATCCGCAAGAGCTATACGAGCATGCGACAGCCGCTACGTGAGTTGAGTAGATTGGTGATTTTGGAGTTTGGATTGCAGCTGACCCCGACTCTAAAATCCAAACTCTAAACTCTAAATTTGAAGTTTTGCCGTTATTTCTCCTTCAAACTATGCAAGGTTCTGCAGTCAACGCCTCTGAAACCGTTCTGGTCTCTCAAGAACATGCTGCTAGCCATCATGAAGCGCATCCCGACTATCGGATGTTTGGGGTGCTGGTCTTCCTATGCGCTGAGAGCATGATTTTCTTGGGGCTGTTTGCCGCCTATCTGACGTTCCGTCTGGTGGCGCCGTCCTGGCCGCCGGAGGGAACGCCCGAGCTAGAGCTGCTGCTGCCGGGGATCAATACCATCATCCTGATTTCTAGCAGCTTTGTCATTCACCAGGCGGATACGGCTGTCAAGCAAGACGACGTGGGTGGGATGCGCCGCTGGTTTGGTATTACCGCCGCCATGGGGGA